>JBDOMQ010000232.1:0-4838 GCA_039831725.1 Pirellulales bacterium | reverse complement strand
TGATAGGTGTGCCAGGGCGAACACATGTGTCTATTTCTTCTAGTTGATCCCCAATAACACTCACCCGAGTAGCTACCAGAACAAAGTCAGCATCTGCCACGCCCTCTCGAATGTTTGTGGTACCCTCGCTGATGGCACCGAGTTCTTTAGCAGCTTCTAAGGAACTGTCCGACCGACCGACACCTATGATTTTTTTTGCGGCTCCTCGTTTGGCGAGAGCCAGACCAGCTGATCCTCCGATAAGGCCAACTCCGACGATCGTGACCGTGTCCCATTGGGCAGTCATAATGAATGTAGATTTGTGCAAAAATGTCGTGGGGGCAGTAATTTATTTACTCAGTAATCGATCTACGAGTTCTACCAGATGTGCACCTCCTTGTGAGCAGGGGTCGCCTGTTTGTCGACATTCTTACCCCTTATGGTGAAAATAAAGCATGCGTGGTTTACCCCAAAAAGCGACAGGACGACTTGTGAGCCGACAACTGCCAGCCCGATTGCAGGCAGATCTGCTTGGGCGATTGGCAATAACACTACGGGCAGGTATTGATTTGAGGAAAGCCTGGGCAAGTGAAGTCAAGCGAATGCCTGCTCGTTGGCAATCACACCTGTCTCTTGGAACGCGTAGTCTTGATGATGGAGAAATGCTTTCTGACGCGCTTTCTCATACGGGGCTGTTTCCTCCGTTAGTCGTGGGGATGGTAGCTGTTGGTGATCAAACCGGTAAGGATGTCGAAACACTAAAAGAGCTATCTCGCGTAATCAATCATAGAGTAGAAACTACATCACGTCTTCGTTCGAGTCTCATCTTACCGGCAGTCCAATTCGTACTCGCGCTGGCAGTTGTAGGGCTACTTATTCTCATTAGTGGGATGATTGAATTGGATCGAGGAAAAGCACTCGATTTTATTGGTCTCGGTCTTGTTGGTATGTCGGGTCTCAAGATGTACGGTGTACTTCTGTTTTCCCTGTTTGTTGTTTTGGTATGTGTCTCTCGATCAGTCCTTATTGGGTGGAGATCACATGGTTTCATTCGTGGATTCATTACTCGTCTACCACTCATTGGACCAGCTGCTCGAGATGGCGAAGCAGCTGCCTGGAGTCAGGCCGCATCGTTGGCCGCAGGTGCCGGACTTGATGCAGGCAGACTTGTATCGCTTGGTGGTTCGGTAGCTCCGGGTCTGGCAATTGACCCGCACTGGGTAAATGAAAGGCTTGTCTCTGGAAATACGCTAGCCGAAGCACTTCACGCTGCTCATCGTTTTCCACCTGAATTAATTGAAGGTTTGGCGGTTGGCGAAGAATCTGGAACAGTTTCAGAGGTTCTTGGAAGACTGAGTGATCAATTTGCCGATAATTCAAGAAAAGGGTTCGAGGCTGCAGCAAAAGCGGCAGGCGGTGGCATCTGGCTTTTTGTCGCGGGCCTCGTGATACTTGTGATTTTCAGGGTTTTTTCAGTTTATGTCGGAATGATTCAAGACGCTGCCAGCAAAATTTAAGTTTCTGGGGACACACAATGCGATCTATCTGTGCTGCTGCGATGGTGGTTGGAGCCTTGGCTTTTCCAAATCGTGGCGTCGCGGACTCAACCAGTACGCATACACAACGTATGGAGTCTCATGGCTATCACCGTTATCGAGGGTCGTGGAGAACTCAGCAGGAAATTAATCTGTTGAAGCAGGCAGAAGCTGCAACAAAGAGCAGAGTTGAGGCCCGGCAACGTCTGGAAAGGTTGCGGCGAGAACTTGATGAACCAGAAGTCAGTGATCGCGTTGCTGAGGATATCCGTCGAACAAATGATCCTTTTTCGATAGGATCGCTCATAACTGCCATCAATACCGATCCTGTTCCTCGTGTTCGACTCCTCTATGTTGAAGCCCTGGGAAATATAGCTTCAACAGACGCAGTTGGAGCATTGTTGTCTCTGATTCTCAATCATTCTGATTCGGAGGTGCGTTGGAGTGCCATCGAGCAACTAAAAGACAAAGACTCCATACAGGTTGTGCCGCCACTCGTTGCTGCACTCAGAGGAACCGACAGTCATCGCATCAACCGTGCTGCATTTGCATTGAAAATACTAGGTGATGAGTCTGCTATTCAGCCCTTAATTAATGCTTTGATTACTCAGAACGTCGTTTCCCCTGGTGTGGAATCAGGAGGGAAGACATCAGTTACATTTTCGCCAACAGGTGGTGGCCTCTCGCTTGGAGGCAATCAGAAAACAAAGGCAGTATTGATGCAAAATGCACAGGTACTTGAAGCTTTGGCAACGCTGACGAATGTCAACTATGGATGGGATCAATCTCGCTGGCATATCTGGTTTTTGAATCAAGGTGTCTCATCAACTGTTGATATACGTCGAGACATGTAAACAAAAACTATCCGCCATCGATTGAGTGCCTTTGTTTTCGACGCCGAATGAACCAATCAGTGTCCAACGCCTTCAATGCAACACGGTTTTCAAGATTTGGTCGGAATATCACGAGCAGAAGGATTGGGAGAAACCACGCTAAGAAAAGGCCACCGTTATGCGCTTTCCAGAACTGGCTGCCAAGGAGAATCGCGGCAGAACAACTCATAAGTGTGCCTAGATGTTTTGGTGATGGCCAGATAGCCATAGTAGCCATCATCACTAAGAATCCGGCAAGTACAGGAAGCCGAAAAACAGGGTCGTAAGAAGGGAATGCCCAAAATCCCTCGAGGCTTACACCGCTTGGAAAGATCCAGCCAAACATTTGACGCAATTGTCCAGCAAAGATAGCTAGTGTTGGTGAGGTGAACCAGAGCCCAATAACAAGTGCTACTAAGGCAGCAGCAACACCAGTGGCAAATCGGCGGACCCCGCGTTCCCAATAAAAACTACACCAAAGTGGAAGTAGAAATATTGGGTAATAGATAATGCCAATTGCTAGACCGATGAGGCCTCCTGCTATCACTGGTCTCCGGTATGCTCCGATCGCCCACACAATCAATGCACCCGGTAAAGCGTGGTCAACTCTTCCGGTCATCATGGCGGTGTACGGTAGAAGAAGATAAAGAACAGCAGCAGCAATACCAAGTCTTGTACTTTCAAAGTGTCGCCACCCAACAAAAACCATCCCGCTGACAATGAGTAGTTGAGAGATGATAGCCATTGCTCGAGCAGTTGTTTCATGAACGACCCGCGGCGGTGGTTCTTTCGTTTTGCCTCCTCCTGAGGAAACTGCTTCGGAAGAGAAAACGCGTTGAGTTGAGATATGTGGCAAAAGAAATAAGAGTGGGTATCCAGGCCCAAGTCTGGCGAGTTGGTCAGCGTTCACCTCGGCATCACCTGTCTCGAGTCTGGCTGCAGTTGTTGCTGCTGCAAGGTCATCTCTTTCTGGTCGGGTGGTGAGAACATTTGCTAAAAGGAAAACAAGGAGTGATATTCCAAGAAAGACGAGACCACCGCTGTTCAGGTTGGGTTCGAGCATAGGCCTTCGAACCATGAGTGAGTCACAGAGCATGCGGATGACAAATAGGCCAGTGACGACAAAAAGCCAAACGTAGCCCAATTGTTGTGCATCAATATTGGCTTTAAAGCCACCGTATTCAACGGCAAGAAGGCCTGGTGCAAAGAGAATCAAGCCGACAAGATCAACATTACGAATGCTCAAAGATCGATTGAATTTGAAAAAAACTGCAATTGAAAGAAGCGACGCAAGGTAAAACCAGGTCGTTGGATTAACGCGGTAATAGTGAAAGAGTATTTCGCTCATCCGTCTCAGCAGGATGGAGGTGACGCTTGGAAGACAAACGTTGTCAAACATCTAGAGTACGTCCCTGTCAGTCTGCAAGAAAGGAACGAAAGATGTCAGGTCTATAATAAAGAAATGATAAAGGACGGTTTGGTTCGGTCGTAACGATTACTAGGGCTGCCTTCTTTCACTTTTGGTCAAATTTCGTGAATGACAGGGTCTGGATCAACCTTGTACAGGCTTTTGAGTTGTGTGGATAAATAGGGCGATTGCGTCAATGATGGCTCGGGAACGACTCTGTTTCCCAAGCATGTCGTCGGTGCTTCAGCTCTGGGCCATGTGCTGTTCCTCGTGCCGTTCCTCTTAGAAAGGCCAGATTAAAGGAGCTAAAATAATTGTGATAGCCATGACAATCAGGTTCAATGGCCCACCGAAACGAAGGTAGTCACTGAATTTGTAACCACCTGGTCCATACACCATGAGATTTGTCTGGTAGCCGAGAGGACTGGCGAATCCACAACTTGCGGCTACTGTAATCGCCATAATAAATGGCATTGGGTTGAGGCCAAGATCAGTAGCGGTTTGCCATGCGATAGGAAAAATAAGTACAGCCGCAGCGTTGTTACTCATCGTTTCAGTAAACAACATCGTGACAAAATAAATTGCTGCCAAGACAAGGTACGGCCGATCGCCCGCAGCTCCGATAGTGCTTTGAGCAAGGAGTTCATCAAGTCCTGTTTTTTCAATGGCTCTGGCGAGACCGAAACTAGCCGCGATAAGGAGTAAGGTCTCCCATTCGATCGATTTTCTTGCTTCATTCGGACCGATGCAACCAGTCGCAACCATGGCAGCGGCTGCAACAAGTGCTGCAGCAACCATAGGAACAAGTTCTAGTGTTGCTGCCAACACCATAGCCACCAAAATGGTGCATGCAATCCAAGCAAGGTCGTGCCGCGGTGGCTTTGCTCCTTTTACTTCACTGACAAGATAAAAATCACGGTTTGTCTTTTGTCGTTTCAGGAATCGAGGGCTTGCCTCAAGGAGCAATGTATCGCCCGGTTGAAGAACGATATCCCCAATTTTTTTTCTTAAGCGTTCTCCGTTTCGAGCGACTGCAATAATAAC
>JBDOMQ010000361.1:0-4853 GCA_039831725.1 Pirellulales bacterium | reverse complement strand
GATCGAGGGAATGACCTTTACCGATGCCCATTCCGGGTCGGCCGTTTGCACACCAACCAGATATGGACTACTCACAGGACGCCATTGCTGGCGCACAAAACTGCAGCATGGTGTTGTTCAGGGGTTCGCCCCGTGTCTTATCGCAGATGGCCGGCCGACAGTTGCGAGCTATTTACATCGCCGTGGGTATCAGACTGCGATCATTGGAAAATGGCACCTCAACTATCAATATCAGGACGGTCGCACAGGCAGTTTTCTCAAACGGCAAAAGAATGCATTGCCACCTATTGGTGCCACTATTCCCGATGGCCCACTAGCCCATGGCTTTGATTATTTCCATGGGTTCCATCACAGCCGTGATATGGACGCCGTGGTTGAGAACGCTGAGGTCATCGCACACGATGATGCCGTCACCATGCTGCCTCGGCTGGCTGATCGGTCTGTCCACTACATCGAGACAGCGGCAACAGCTGACCAGCCTTTTTTCCTGTATGTACCACTGAGCTCTCCACATACGCCAATCGTACCAAGCGACGACTGGAAAGGAAAAAGTGGTATCAGTGACTATGCGGATTTTGTCATGCAGACTGATGACGTTGTAGGTCAGATACTCGATGCAGTTGACAGCAATAACCTTGCAGACCAGACGATCGTCATTTTCACAAGTGACAACGGATGCTCAAAAGCTGCTGACATTGACGAACTGGCAAAAGAAGGCCATCGCGTCAGTGGTCCGTACAGAGGTTCAAAGGCTGACCTCTGGGAGGGAGGTCATCGTGTCCCCTTCTTTGTACGTTGGCCCGGTGAAATACCAGATGGCTCGACATGTAATGAGACAATCTGCCTCACCGACTTGTTTGCAACTCTTGCTGATCTACTTATTGATGACATTCCAGATGGATCTGCCGAAGACAGCGTCAGTTTTCTCCCTGCTTTCTATGACCAACCTCTTGCCGCGGAACGCACCGGTCTTATTCATTCATCCATCAGTGGTCACTTTGGATACCGATTGAATCACTGGAAACTTCTCCTTGCCAGGGGTTCTGGTGGATGGACAGCTCCAAACGAAAGTGCGGCTAAACAACAGAAACGTGCCGCGTATCAACTGTACAACTTGGAAATCGATCCTTCTGAAAGCCGAAATCTCGGGAGTGAAGAACGCGAGATTGCCCACCATCTCTACACGCTTCTTCGTGCAGATATTGAACGAGGCCGAAGCACGACTGGTCCTGACTCATCAAACGACACGGAAACAATAAACGTCTGGAAAAGCGGGGCACCGACCCCTGACCTCTAAATACAGCAGGCGTTTTTTGAAAAATATATACATCTCGATACACTTCGTATTATATTGGCGGCTCGCGAATCACTGGGGCATAGAACCGACTTTCTTTGCGGCAGATTGAAGTTTGCAGCAATGCTTAAGCATACAACCCACTCCAACGCGACATATTTTCAGGACAGAAAGGCAACTCATGACAACACTTCAAAACGTCTCGCAAACAAAGACCACACCAGACCCAGCACATTCCGTAAACCGAAGGAACTTCATTGCGACATCGGCCGCTGGTGTCACTGCTGCAACCACCCTCGCTGCAACCAGGACAAGCGGAGCTGCACAAGCCAATGATCGTATACGAATCGGTTTCATTGGCCCTGGCGGCAGAGGCTTTGGAGCCCATGTCAAAACACTTGTAAAACTTCGTCAGGAAGGTGCAAACATTGATCTCGTAGCTGTCAGTGAAGTTTACAAGGCACAAGAAGATAAGGTCTGTGAGTACATTAAGACCGAAACAGGAATCGACCCAAAACGCTATGTCGACTATCAGGACATGCTCGCTGACGACTCTATTGACGCAGTTTGCATTGGCACTCCCGACCACTGGCACCGCATTCAGATTGTCGATGCTCTCAAGGCTGGAAAGCATGTCTACGCTGAAAAACCAATGACAAAAACTGTCGAAGAGGCACTTGACGTCGTCAAGGTTTGGAAGGATACCGGCCGAGTTATGCAGGTAGGGGTTCAATCCACAAGCCTTCCCGTCTGGGACCAAGCCAGAAAACTCATTGATGAAGGTAAACTTGGCAAAGTACTCGGCTACCAAACAGAGTACTTCCGTAATTCGAACGTTGGCCAATGGCGTTACTATGAATTAACGAAAGATATGACACCGAAGACCATTGACTGGAAGCGATGGCTTGGAGTCGACGCTGGCCTCACCGAAGAAATTCCATTTGATCGGGCCGTCTATCGTCAGTGGCGATGTTACTGGCCATTCGGCTCTGGGATGTTCACCGACCTGTTTGTCCATCGCACTACCGCAATGCTCAAAGCCACCGGGCTTCGATTCCCCGCAAGAGTTGTTGGCGCAGGAGGAATTTACCTTGAACTAGACACTCGCGATGTACCCGACGTGGCTACTGTGGTTGCAGATTACAACGAAGGATGCCAAGGCTTAATCACAGCTACAATGTGTAATGAACGGTCACGCATCAAGCAGGCCATCCGCGGACATAACGGTTCCTTTGAGTTTGGTAATGGCGAAACATTCAAGGAGTTCGAATTCCTAGCCGAACGTCCTCAAGTAACACTCGACAGCTCAATCAAAGACGAGACTATCAAAAGTGAGCTCGTCAAAACGGCTCTCGAAAAACAAGGCACGACCAAACTGCACTTCGCCAACTGGCTTGCTGCTATGGAAGCCAATGACCCCAATGCGTGCAACAACCCTCCTGATCTCGGTGCTGCTGCAGTGGTCACGGTCATTCTCGGTGCTATGAGCTATAGGAATGGCAAAGTCTATCACTTCGATGCTGAACGTGGACGATACACCGATGGCACTCCCGCCTGGGCCGATCGATGGGAGTCTCTCTCCAAACATCGCGGACAACCACGACACGTTCCGGGTTGGCAAGCTGGTGAAACAGGCAGTGAACTCAAACCGAAACCCTACCAGTCTTTGGCGGGACCATGGGTGAACGGAAAAGATCCAGCAAGTGCCTAACGCCAGCGATTCGAAACACCCGCAAGTGTGATCTCAGACAACGAGCGTGGCCTGTTCTACAGGCCACGCTTTGTTTCTTTCTTATTGTTCATCCTTTGAAACCTGTTTCTGCTGCCGAACAATGGAAACGGCGCGGATATCACCAAAGGCTTTTGATTTAATCTGTGTTGGTTGAACAATCACTGTGTAGCCGCCAGCCTTATCAATGAGCACATGGCCGCTATGGACCCACTCAAAGTTTTGGAAGTGACCTGTCTCTTTCACCACACAAGTCACCGCATCTATTTCTTTGCCGTCTTTGACAAAAACGACGCGACCCTCGCTGCCCCCCTGCCCTTCTCCACAGCCTTGGAGCAAGCCGACTGAATACCAACCCGGTTCGCGCAAATGACACTGCCAGACTGCCGAATCACCCTGCGCAGTCCAGAATCCCACAGTGTTTTTATACGGCTGAGGCTCATAACGTAGTTTTTCACCTTGCGTATCAGCTTCACAGGCCCGAAGAAAAATCGAACCATCAGACTCGGCCGTTTGTATTTGTTGTTCTGAAAGCAGGAGTGGGTTGGAGTCAAATTTCACAAGCAGTTCTCCATCCTGTGGAAAATCCGCACCCCACTGGAATCGCCACCGTGTTGGTTCTGGATGCACCTTAACCTTGACCTGTGGCCTGCCAATGCATTCCACACTCGCAAGCGCAGCGCAGAAGCGCGGCGTTGTAAGATGTTGCTGCCCTCTTCCTGTTGCTGACGGGACTATCTGGATGTGCTGTCCCGTCCGCAACGCCGATAAAACCCCATGAAAGTTTGGCTGTGTTGTGTCCAATGATGAAACGGAGACAACCGGCACTCCATGACTTTCCTGAGACTCCGCATTACTGCCAAAAACAGACGCACCAAGCCAACCAGCCAGCAAGATTTTTTTAAATACCATGCCGATTTGTTCCCCCTATTCTGTTTGACTCGATATCTCCCGACCGACGATTCAACGAACTACCCGAGCACCAGCCCCTGAGATGACCTTCTCAACTTCTTGTCTGGTTGCCATAGACGTATCACCAGGTGTTGTCGATGCCAGTGCCCCGTGTGCCGCACCATAACTCACTGCTTGCTGTGGATCATTAAACTCAAGGAATCCAAAGGCCAGACCACTCGCAAAACTATCACCACCGCCCACACGATCGAGAATCTCTAACTCTGGAAACTTCTGACTGTCATAGATCTCACCGTCGTGCCAAAGAATCGCCGACCAATCGTTGCGCGTTGCAGTTATCACCCGTCTCAATGTGGTGGCCGCAACCTGAAAATTTGGAAACTCTGCAACGGCTTTTTGTATCATTCGTTTGAAGGCTCCAGTTTCTATTTCACTGATGGATTCATCAACACCTTCCACCTCAAATCCAAGTGATGCCGTAAAGTCTTCTTCATTACCAATCATCACATCGACATGCTTGGCAATCTCTCGGTTCACTTCACGTGCTTTGTTGAGCCCACCAATACTTTTCCAAAGGCTTGGACGATAATTAAGATCGTAGGATACAATTGTCCCGTGCTTTTTCGCAGCGGTTACCGCCTCGATGGTGATCTCGGCTGTCGTTTCGGATAAAGCAGCAAAAATCCCACCTGTATGAAACCAACGCACGCCGATTTCTCCAAAAATCTTCTCCCAATCAACGTCACCCGGTTTCATTTGACTTGCGGCCGTATTCCCTCGATCCGGGCAACCAACGGCGCCACGAATACCATGGCCGCGTTCGGTGAAATTGAGACCATTGCGTACTGTGCGTCCCATTCCATCATCATCCCGCCATACAAGAAAGTCCGTACACACTCCACCCTGCATGATGCAATC
>JBDOMQ010000405.1:20418-27487 GCA_039831725.1 Pirellulales bacterium | reverse complement strand
AAGCTGTCACATCCCATACGGCAATGAAGGACTTTATGAGGGTGCTGATCTCAGCATCTCAAAAACAGAAACCGGACATCCTCTCACACATCAGATTCAAGGAACACGTGACGCTGACGTTACGATTCGCGATGTCACCTATCATGGTCTCGCTGTTGAAACCTGCACCACATGCCACAACCGTGGCAAGCGAATTGGTGTTTCCTTCCAAGGACTTATGGAAACACCATACGCCTCTCCGCTCGATGAAAATGCAAAGGATCAGCCCGGGCTCCATACGAAACATTACATTGCCATGGAGCAGGACATCCATTACCAGAAGGGCATGAAGTGTCAGGACTGCCATACGTCTATTGACGTTCACGGTGATGGATTCCTGGCACCAACGAATCTTGCAGCTGTCCAAATTGAATGTTCTGATTGCCATGGCACACCAGACCTTTTCCCGTGGGAACTCCCGCTAGGCTTTATGGATGAGTTTGAAGCCACCGTCGCCTCAGGTTCACCACGCGGCACGACAACCAAGCAACTCCCACACACATGGGCAGGCACGAAATATGATAGCCAGGACGGGTTTCTGCTTACTGCACGAGGCAACCCATATGAAAATGTTGTCCGGGTTGGCGATGAGGTAATTGTCCATACCGCTGAAGGAAAAGACATCCGACTGAAGCCCCTTAAGAAACTTGTTGAAGAAAAGGCAATCAGTCAGCGAGGGCTCGTCTCCATGCAGGGTGTTTCAAAACATCTCAATCGGATGGAGTGCTACACCTGCCACGCCAGCTGGGCACCTCAATGTTTTGGGTGCCATGTCAAAGTTGATTTCAGCCAAAAAGATCTCTGCCCAGAAATTGATTCGTCTCGCCAAGGTTTTGACTGGATTGCCGCCGGCCGAAAACACGCCACAGAAGAACACCGTGCTGATTCGGGTGAAGGTGACTACGATCTGATGATTCCCGGAAAAATCAGTGAACTGAGAAGCTACCTCCGCTGGGAGGAACCAATGATGGGAATCAATGGGGAGGGCAGGGTGACACCACTTGCACCGGGCTGCCAGCCTTCAGTCACGATTATTGGTGCGGATGGCGAACCTATTCTTACCAACCACATTTTTAAAACACCCGGCGGCATGGAACGTAGTGGAGACGATGGGCAACTCGCAATCGACATGAGCCCTGTGCAGCCGCACACCATGACCAAAAACGCTCGCACCTGTGAATCCTGCCATGCATCAGATAAGGCTCTCGGACTTGGTATCAACGGCCCCCGCAATTGGGATGAACGACACGTCGTCGATCTTGAAACAACAGATGGAACGATTCTTCCTGAATCGGCCAGAACTCAGATGGGTGCCATTGAGAATCTTGATCATGACTGGTCGCAGATTGTTGACGAGGAGGGCAATCAACTGGCGACCGTTGGCCATCACTGGAAACTGTCTCGAGCTTTGAATAAAGATGAGATCACCCGCATTTCACGCGATGGAACATGCGTTGCTTGCCACAAAGAGATTCCCGAAAAAGAACTTGCCGTGAGCCTGATGCATCATATTGGAAAATACACTGGCAGCATTCCTGTTTCAGCCGAAGACCATGGCAAACTCGTCAACAAAATCCTATTAACTTCAGCATGGGGACAGACTTTATTTGCAACAGGTGTTGTCGCACTCGTCGTCGGAGGTGGGTATTGGATCAGAGTCCGACGAAACAAGGAAAATCGCGGGAAGCAAACTGGGTAAATAGAAAATGTTCCACTCTATGCCCGCACCAGCTCTTTCCGGGTTAAAAACAGACCAAGTCCTATCAGCACAAGTTGGCTCAGTACATAACCACCTAGCAGCATGAGGACTCCGCTTGTAAAGCCGTAGCTATGCAGGCCAATTCCGAGTTGATTCGTACCAAACCAACTCCAGGCGGTGATGATATTGCCGCCAATTGCAAAGAGTGCAAATCCACGCTGGCCAATCCAGCGATCCCATCGGGCATGCAAGACCGCTGCATTCCACAACACAATCATGAGGGCACCATTTTCCTTGGGATCCCATCCCCAGAAACGACCCCAGCTGTCGTCAGCCCACAGGCCGCCAAGAACTGTACCAATGAACGAGAAGAACAGTGCAAAACATACAACGCCATACGTCATTCGGTACAGACGATCCTGCACACGTGCAGCTGTCTTCGAATCCTGCTGAGTGGGCTTGAGTCGTCGCACCCACATCCGATGCACAAGTGCGCAAGTCCCTAAAAGCCCGGCTAATAACGTCGCACCATATCCAAGTGTGACCGTGACGACATGGGTAGAAAGCCAGAATTGTGTATCAAGGACAGCCTGAAGCACATGCATGGTATCACCGGTATCTAGTCCGTATGCCACCATTAACGTGAGTGCACCAGACAGGGCAGCAGCAAGGTTGCCAATACCCATACGGAAGAGCACCTCGAGAGCAAGGCCTGCCACAACACATCCCCATCCAATAAATATTGCTGATGAATAGAGATTCACAACCGGTGGTCGCCCCGTAAGCCAAATTCTGGCACCGATGGCAAAGGTATGCAGCAGCAGAGTACCGAGCAGAAGCCAGGTGACAAATTGATTGAGAGGACTCCGCCACGCGAGAAAACTAACGAACGACAACACAATCGCAAGCAGGTAAAGCCAACGGGAGATGGATGTTGGATTAAAGCCGTTGTACCAGGCTTCAAAATTTGCTTTCTCGGCTGTCTTTTTGACTACAGGAAAGGGGCGGATTGCTGACTTGTACCTATTCAACTTCTCATTAAACTCACTCGGCTGGCTGTCAACGACCGCGAGAAGTTCCAGAAATGGAAAAATTGCTGGGTTTGGTCGATAGGCTGGCTGACCTTCGCGACCCTCAAACATTCTCGCCACCATTGCTCTAGTCACAGCGGAGTAGAGCGACTGCCACTCGTTCGCAGGACCTGCCGACACCTGATCCGCAGGTGCTACTTCCTGCGGCGGAATCACCGCCGGCGGATGTTCATCATCAAGAAGCCGTGATCGCTGAATCGTGAGTCGCAATTGCTCAATCGCTTCTTGGCGGGCTTCCTCGTTGGCACCATCGATACGTGGTGGTACCGGCGTGTCATACGCAAACCGTATGACGTCGTACACCATCATTTTACGATTTATTTCCGCGCACTTCTTCTGGAAAAACGTCCGTTCCTCAGGCATGAGTTCACGGGCCTTTGCGATCTGCTTCTGCAGGGCTTCTCTGCCACCTTGTAATTCATTCAGCGTATACCGATGCCCGGACCGTCGAGTCAGGTCAAACAAATCTAGCACTTCACGTGCATCAATTCGAAACACCGGTGCATCACCTACCCAGTCTGTGTCGGCCATTGCAGCAAGAAGCCACTGAGTGGCCGATATGGTTCCACTTGGGCCCTCTTCAGCCTCCGGCATCTTTACAGATGTCCGATTGCTCAGAAGCTGGAGCGTATTGCGAGCCACAGTATCAAGTGGTTTTACTCGACCTTCATGCATCACCGGAATTTCACCAGCACTCCGCCAATCCGACTCATCAGTCGATGACTTTTTCACACGAGCTGCTGGCAAAGCTATGAGGCCAACAAGCGAGAGGGCAAGGACAGGAGCCAGCCATACTTTTTTGCTGAGGGTATGTGGTCCATGTTTTTTATCAGCACGGCGTCTTTTCTGGTTCTTACCATCCCGGCCCACGGCGTCAGCAGTTTCGTTGTCAGGTGAGCCGTTCTCTTCTTCCCGCTCATGACGGTCTGCAAACCGAACGAAGGTGCCACCAAAGTGCGCAAGCATTCCCCAGAAAGCAAGAACACAGGCAACATAGGGAATGAGCCAACCTGCATTTTCAACTACCTGCAAGCCTGTCATCTCACTGATACTGCCATCGGCCAGTTGAACCTTCGAGTAGTTACTCTGGAAAAAAGTCTCTCCTCGATACCGGACCGGGTTGTTCATCCAGATTCGGCCCGGCTGCTCAGCCCCCGTAGTCTCATCTGTAAAAGTCACAAAAGAGGAATAATCTCGAGGAGTTTCACTCGCTGAATAATTTATACGTCGCACATCATCCAGCCGAACCTCATAGGGCTTGTACTCCCTACGAAAACGCAACTGAATTCGCCATGGCCCTGTAGCCGTGTCAACCGTATCACAGACGTCGCCCTCAGCTTCCATAAACAGTTGGCTACGATCATTCATAAACTGCGGCACAAGAAAGACACCAAGATCTTTTCCGTTCTTTCGATCAGTGAGTTGTACGTAAGCAGCGGCGACATTGCTCTTTGATGATGCACCACCTTCTGGCGGTCTCTCGACTGCTAACCAACTCGTGCCAAGCCCATTGGTTGCACGGTTTTCAGCGAAAGGGCCAACGCGAGTCACGGACGAGTTGGTAAAGTACTCAATAACTTGAATATCAAATGGAACGCCTTCAAGCGTAATGGGCTCACCATCTGCACGGGCCTTCAGCAATCTCCCTGAAATTGCTGTCACCGACTCTGTCTCCCCTTTGTCTGATTCTTCAATGCAAGCTAGTTCAATTTCGTCAGTCCGGCAGACCATACTCGACGCCTGACCCTCGATCAGATTTAGGCGCTCTTCAATCTGCCGATCACCAAAAGCGAACTGTCCGAACATGAGCATGCCAACAGCAATGTGAATTAGTACATTGCCACCGCGAGCTCCGAAAACCATGATTAATCCCGTGAGCAAAACAAGTGACGCAACACTCGACTGCATTAACTGCCACATAATCCGTAAACCGGGCTCGTTCATCCTCCATGATTCACCGCCAAACAACATGCCGATAGCAGCACCGCCAGCACTCAGGGCGGCAATAGCGAGTGAGATACGAACAAGTCGACGTCGCTTGCCGGTAAGAGCCACGGCAGCAAGACCAACCGCTGCTACAGCAGAGCCTATTTGCATGAGTTGCCAGACTGTCTCATAGGCAATAGGTGGCTTTCCCTGAAGACCATCTGTCTGATGCCCTGTGAGGATGACAAGCAGAGCCAAGAGTCCGCCGACAACAGACACCACCGTACCCCACAGCAGCCTCGAACCCTTTGAGGCTATATGGAACCGGGTTGCCTTCGCCGCAATGAGATTGACAAGAAGAATAAACCCAATGGTGGCTCCACCGGGAAACGGGAACCAACCGGTCAGCGACGATTCACCGAAAACCGTAACTGGGAAAAAGTCAGAAAAGGGGACCTGCGCAACCCAGCAATTAAAATATTCTGCTTTCACCTCAGGAAGACTTTTCTCATCTTGAGCAAGCGTACCCACAAAAAGAAGAAAATTCGCTGCGAGAAACATGACAACCGTAATCTTTAGCGACCCAAGTGCACGCAAAAATTCCCACGCTGTCTCTTGAACAGTACTCGTCGCATTACGAGACGAGGCCATCGATCGAATCGGCATACTACCTGTTGCCATAATCAGAACCCTTTGTATTCCACGAACCTAGTCTGCTTTTTCACCATCGTTTTGGAGCATTCGTAAGGACGCCATGAACGCAATAAATTTCTTCTGTTCTTTTCGAGCTATCTCCGTTGGGCCACGAAACTTCACAAACAGGGTGGTGCCTTCATCTATTGGGAGCATGCCACCAAGAATTGATTCGGAGGCTTTTCCGTCATCAGGATCAGCCTGTGTGAGCAGAACCACCGTCGCTTTCTGTCCCTGAACGTCGACGCTGCCTGCCTTCGCCATCGCTTTTTCCACAAGGTTGGTTATCTCTTCGCTCTGGGCCCCTTGATCGAGCTGCTTTTGCCACCTCTCAACGTTGCTGCGAATCGTTCCCGAAGCAGGAATAATTGAAATCTCTTGGCCCTCCTCGCTATCACCAATAGCGAGGGTAGCGAGCCGCATGCCCGAAGGCCCTGAGATTTCTGTCCAGCCCTCAGGCAGCGTATAGTCAATCTGCTTCGATGGTTTTCGTCCCGACGTTTGACGGTTTGCCTGAGCTATATCATCTGCAGACAACGTTTTTTCTTTTGGGGCGCTATACCTCCTGACGTCTGTACTCCTGATTGTCGTGTCCGCTCCACAACCAAGCACACACGCTACACCAGCAAACAACCAAACCCACCGCCCTGAAACCACATCAGAACTCAGAATTTTCATCAAACAGCTTGGCAAACAAAAACGAGTCACAGACATCTCAGTAAGTTGTAAGTTGATAGAGAAGGACGGTTGGAGAACAATGTCAGCCAAAGCGATGCTCTTACGCAAAGGTGATTCCGTCTCTTTTTCTACCTATAAGGATAGGCGAAAACCTATAAGAACACAGACGTCTCAGACAATCGTGTAAATACCTGCCATTTTGCACACACAATTTCTTAAAACACGTCAAAACTGTCGGTCATGCATCCCTAAAACTCTCAAGCCTACGTAAGCCACCCGTGTTCGATACACGCAATCACAAAATCTGTAGAATTGAAGAAAAACCTCACGCGGCTGTAATGCACCATGCCTGAAAATCCTCCAGACTTGAACATCTTGCACAACTGGGACAAAGATTTCGTCTGGCATGCATTCACTCAAATGGCTGAATACGAACCACTTCTTATCGAACGCGGAGAAGGTGTCTACCTATACGACACAGACGGCAATCGTTATATCGATGGATCTGCCAGTATGTGGTGCAACGTCCATGGCCATAGGCACCCACGACTTGACGCCGCAATCGCTACCCAGCTCACCAAGGTCGCGCATACCACCAACCTCGGACTCTCAAACCCAACAACGGTACGGCTTGCGCAACGACTCGCTGAGATCACGCCAAGCGGTCTTGAAAAAGTATTTTTTTCTAGTGACGGTTCGTCAGCTACTGAGGCTGCCTTAAAAATTGCGTTTCAATACTGGCATCAGTCAGGGATGGAAGACGGAAACCTTTCCCCACAGTCAACTCCACATCGAACGAAGTTTGTTTCACTCGGAGAGGCGTACCACGGAGATACCCTTGGCGCAATCGGCGTTGGTGGCGTCGATCGTTTTACATCAATTTTCTCACCACTCACATTTGAAGCAATTCGAGTTGCTGGTCCTGGTATGACTGCCTCATTAT
>JBDOMQ010000405.1:0-20408 GCA_039831725.1 Pirellulales bacterium | reverse complement strand
CATTATCATCAACAGGCGATGGTGGCCCCCGACTAGATGCTAGCAGCCAACACACAACAGCAGCAGCAACACTCAGCGAACTGGAAAATCTTTTTAAAGACCAAGGGCACGAAATTGCCGCACTGATCATGGAGCCACTTGTTCAGGCCGCGGGCGGAATCCTTGTTCATCCTCCAGGATTCCTCCGCGCAGTTCGTGAACTGACACAGCAATTTAATATTTTGCTGATTCTCGATGAGATTGCAGCTGGGTTTGGCCGGACAGGAACCATGTTTGCCTGCGAGCAAGAAGATGTCTCACCTGACATTCTTTGTCTTGGCAAAGGACTGACGGCAGGGTACCTTCCTATGGCTGCAACGATCACGACCGCCGAAATATGGAGCCAGTTTCTCGGCAGCCACAAGGACGGCCGCGCGTTTTATCATGGGCATACATTTGGTGGAAATCCACTTGCGGCTGCGGTTGCATTGGAATCCCTGAATCTTTTTGAAGAGGAACACCTGCTGGAACAGCTCCCTGAGCGGATACAAGAGCTTCACGATCATGTCGCACGCATCGCCCAACTACCTCATGTTGGCGACACCCGTCAATGTGGGCTCGTGGCAGGCATTGATCTTGTAGCCGATAAGGACTCAGGCAGTCCTTATCCATGGGAAGAAAAAATGGGAACAGTTGCCTGTCTGGCAGCACGACAGCACGGTGCCCTTCTAAGACAACTTGGAGATACGGTTGTCGTCATGCCACCATTATCTATCAGCTCTTCAGAACTTGCAGACCTCCTCCATGCGGCAGAGTCTGCCATTCGAGAAACAACCGAAGTTGCTGCAAACATTCTGTCCGCAGCCTCCAGTCGTAGAACTCAACAATGCTAAGGTTGCTCTGGGCCTGTCACGATACAGTAATATGCTCCAACCTCTTTGCCATCTTGTGTCTCAAAAAATGGTGCAAGTTCATAAGAACCGGGTTGAAGCGAGAGAGACATCCGAACACGTGGGCTGTCTTTGCTAACTAATACTTTGGTCAAAGTTGACTTGACGTCACCAGTGATTCGCACACCAGCTGAAACAACAGGTATTGCCTCACCAGGTGTTTCACGAAACGCTTTACTTGCTCCCGGTACAGCAGCACCAGCTGGAAGGCTGCTCACAAGAGGCTTATTTGCTTCTGTCGGCCATCGCCTCAATTCAAAAGTAAATTTACCACCCTCTACTACTTTTACAGCCCAAAAACTTCCTGAAGTTGCTTGCTTCACATCTTCGACTTCTTGTTTCTTTCGTCCAGAATTCTTTTGTCGGTATCCCAATGCTGCACGGACCATATGCTGATTCCACGGGGGAGTGCCACCAATCCAATCATGACATGTCAGCGTGACTCGTGGGGCTTCCGGTGCACCTAAATAGATCTCAGTCGTCTGTAAAAAAGTAGGCTCCAACTCGGCCCACCAACTATCATAGAAAGCCTTCATCTCTTTCACCTGTTGCGGGTGATCAGCGGCTACATCGTTCTCCTGACCGGGATCTTTCTTTATCTCAAAAAGCTGTTCTCCATTGATAAGCCTCCACTGTTGCGACATGACTGCCGTCTTCCTCCATTTGATCGGATCGCGAATCCTCTGAGAATCTGTCACGAGCATACGATCGGCAACGTCTTCATCCTTTTTCGGATCAAGCAGTTTTTCAATTGAAATACCATCCCACTTGAGTGCCTGAGGCTTATTTCCCCCCGCAAGTTCAACAAGAGTTGGCACAACATCAACCGCATGACAGAGAATGTCACACTTATGCTCGATATTCCAACCGGCTGCTGGCCAATGTGCAATGAACGGAACACGATGCCCGCCTTCATATTCACTGCCTTTTTTGCCACGCATACCGGCATTAAAGACTTCATTACCTGTGGCCGTACCATTATCAGTTGTGAAGATAAAAAGCGTGTTATCAGAAACACCCAACTCATTCAAAAACTGTCGGGTTGCACCTACATTATCATCGATGTTGGTGATCATGCCGTAAAAGGCTGCAATATTTTTTTTCTGTCCAGAATACATGTCAAGATATTTTTGAGGACAGTGAAGGGGACCATGTGGAGCATTTGTGCTGATATAGGCAAAAAATGGTTTACCTGCCTCCACCTGCTCTTTCATAAACTTCTTGGCCTGCGTAAAAAATACGTCGGTGCAGAATCCTTCTGCAGGCACTATCTCACCATTATGAAAATATGAGCCGTCAAAGTAGGCATTGTCCCACACGTCAGGAGTCTGCCCAACGCCACCGCCACCGTGTCGATACACCTCATCGAACCCGCGGTCTTCAGGACGATATGGGAAATTATCACCAAGATGCCATTTGCCGAACATACCGGTACTGTAACCATTGTCTTTAAGCAGTTGGCCAAGAGTGACCTCGTTCGCCCGAAGCATTGAGCGACCGTTAATGGTATGCCAAACACCTGTCCTGTCAGTCCAGTGGCCGGTCATTAATGCAGCCCGGGTAGGGGAGCATGTGGGCGCCACGTGATAGTCGGTCAGACTTGTTGATTCCGCAGCAAGTGCATCGATATTCGGCGTCTGGATAATCGGATTACCTGTATGTCCAAGATCGCCATATCCCTGGTCATCAGCAATCACGATGACGACATTTGGTTGGCTGGCATCTACATGCACTGCGGCAAGTATGGCACAGAGCAACGTTAAAAAGGACAAAACTAATTTCATGTCACCACCCCTTTTTCGGACATTAGATGTTCAGGAAGATATATCTTAGCGGAATCAACACGAAGTAAAAGAACACGCACCGGACACAATACTTGCTTTTAGTCGCCCTCGAGAAAAAACAATCCAACCTCTCTCCCTCGCTACAACAGAAAGAAGGTATCCTATGGTTGTTCAGGAATAAATCTTCAGCATTCCCGTTCCACCAAACCATTTCCTAACCACTACCAACTAAGAATTACGAACTTCCTGCATGAGCATTTATGTATTTGGCCACCGCAACCCCGACACCGATGCAATCTGTTCTGCGATCGCCTACGCCGACTTCCTCCGCCAAACCGGACAACCCGATGCACTTGCTGCCTGCTGTGGAGCACCAAACAAACGTACAGAATATGTTCTTAAGACGGCTGGCATTACTCCTCCGAAGATAATCATGGACATACGTCCTGAGACGGAAGATATCTGCCGCAAGGAAACCATCACTGCCTCTTTTGGCGATGCCTTCTTCGAGGCGTATCGACGGATGCAGGAATGGGACCTCCGAGCAATTCCTGTTGTCGACGAGGACAATCGGGTCGTTGGTGTTCTTTCAGTGCTCGACTTGATGGAACTGCTCTTCCGTGATGAGGGCGACCCAATCAAATCAAGAACTGTTACAACGAATCTCAAGAAAATCACAGAAGCCCTTGGTGGGTCTTTCCAACATGAAGTTGACCCTGAACAAAGCGATGAACTTCTTGTCATGGTTGGCGCAATGAGCTCCGATGGCTTCACTGCAAGAATGCAGCAATTTGACAAAGATCGTGTCCTCGTGGTCTGTGGTGACAGACCAACAATCCAACTTCCAGCCATTGAGCAGGGTGTTCGTGGGCTTGTGATCACGGGAGGTTTCGAACTCAGCCCAGGACTCATAGAACTGGCCAAGGCTCGTGGCGTCTCGGTTCTACTGAGCCCTTTTGATACAGTCAACACAACGACGCGGATCCGATCCTCTCAGTTTATTGACCCTGCTGTGAACCGCCAGGTTGTTACCCTGCCAGCAAAGATGAGGGTATCAGAAGCACGTGGGATTATCGAACGTTCGAAACAACCTGTTTTCCCTGTTGTTGGTGACGACGGGCTTCTTGCCGGAATCTCATTTAAATCGGATATCATCAATCCACCTCGCCAAAAACTTGTTCTGGTTGATCACAACGAACTCACACAAGCAGTTGCTGGAATTGAGGAGGCTGACGTCCTCGAAGTTCTTGATCATCACCGGCTTGGGGGTGGCTTGAAATCATCACAACCAATTCGTTTTGTGAATGAACCAGTTGGATCAACCTGCACCCTTGTCGCACGACAGTATCGAGATGCCGGAATCGAACCGGGACAGCAAATTGCACTTTGCATGGCCTCAGGAATCATCTCTGACACCCTTTTTCTACAGAGCCCAACGACCACCACCGTTGACCGGACGATACTCGACTGGCTGAAGCCACGATGCTCTGTTGACCTCGATGATTTCGCACGAACCTTCTTTGAGATTGGTTCAGCGCTCCGAACGAGCACTCCTGATGGCGTCGTCCAAGAAGATTGCAAGGAATTTGTGGAACGAGACATCCGGTTCTCAATTTCTCAGATTGAAGAAACGGGCTTTGATCTCTTCTGGGAAAGAAAGGATGAACTCCGAGTCGCGCTGGTTGCTTATGCCGACCAACACCGACTTGACTTCTCGGCACTCTTGATTACCGATGTCGTGAGCAACGGCTCACTTCTTCTTTTATCACGGGAAACCGAGGCATGGGAAGAAATCAATTACCCAAGAATCGATCCTGGTCTTTATGCGCTCAAGAACATTGTCAGTCGCAAAAAACAACTTCTGCCGCTGGTTACCCAACTGATCCAAACTGCTGTGCTGTAAAGCAACGTCATCAGCACGACATTATTGAGCGACCGACTTGCTTCCCTCGGCTGACCCACCAATCGGGGCACCCTCTGGCAGCGGACGACAGGCAGCAGAGACGCCGAGACGATGTAACTCCTCGCGGACGGCCCTATACTCCTCAAAGCTATCTGGATAGCACCACAGCGTCACCGTTGTTGCTGGCGTAACACCGGAAAGAATGCTCCGAAAGCGCGACTGACGTGCAAGTGCATCATCCAATGCTTCACCGATGTCATACCGAGCTGGCTTCACAACCCACTCACGACTACGAACATACACCTGACCAGCACTTCGATTAATCTGCACCTCGATTACATAATCAAGTGCATAATCCAGAACTGGCCCAACCGTTTCAATTCGTGATTCCATTGACGCCAGAGAACTACCGCCTTTCCTCTGTGTTCGTGCTTTTGCTCGATCAAACAACTCAGTCAGCGGAATATACGAGATACGGCCGGCCGCAAGACGGAAGTGCAATTCATCGCCTGTTACTGTCCGACCAACCGGTGTCGGATAAGCAAGCAGCTCCTTAGTTGATTGCGGAGCATGGGCAATCCCTTCCGCCTCGAGGGTACACTGGGCTATTTCATCTTTGATTCGCTGCCGTTGAGCGGCCATCTCAACTCGTTCGGCCTTATCTTTATCAACCTTCTGTTTCTGTTCTTCAACTTCCAACCGCGACGCTGAAACCGCTGTCGCAAGGTGTATTCTCGCATTTCCTGCATCGGCGACAGTACCAGCCAGTTGTACGCTTTGCTCATCAAGATCAACCAGTTCACTTTCGGACGCAACGATAGCATCCTCAAGTCGTACAACTTCCATCATCAACTTTTCAAGATTGGGACTCGTGACTTTTTTGGGCTGAATCGAGATACTTTGAACACGAGCACCTATAACCATCACGAGGATGATGAGGATTCCGACAATATTTGTCACAATGTCAAGAAATGAATCCTGACTCCCTGCATCGGTATGACTTACACGCTGTCTCATCATAAACTCTCCTCCGGCATCGTGGCAGCTGTTTCAAGCTGTGCTGTGCGGCGAAGACGCCTCGTCTTTGGCTCCGCGGGTGGCAACCGTCTGACAGCATCGGTGTCCTGCTTTTGCCTCGTTTCAATACCACTGTTTACGAGAAGAGCCTGAACGTCTTTACGCCGCCCACCGCCGTCTTCGGTTTCAGTAAGCACTAACTCCGGTTTCCAGTAGAGGCGTTCTCCTGCGAGGCCCCAACTGTCAACCCGTCTACGAATCGCAAGAACAAGAGAATCAATGGATTGATCGGTTGGGCCCATGACTGGAATTCGATAGACAACACGTCTGCCGCTATCGTCGAACAATCGTAGCTCATCAGCGGCACACTCAATCTGAATTGGCCGAGTGAGCGGGATATATCGCTGCGATGTTGCAAAACTTGCCCAGTCACTCCCCCGGACCCCAGCAAGTGACCTACCGGCGCTCGACTGCTGCCCAGAGGTCCCGCTTGCCGTCTCAGAAGACGCTGCATCTGCTCCGACTTGAATCCCAATTGGCATTGGCATTCCGCCAGCAGCAGTACTCGGAGTACCGCCACCACTACTACCACTGCCGCCTGCGGTAAGGCCTTGGCTTTGCGGAGAGGGGGACGAGGACATACCAGAAACCGTTCCACCTGCAATGGAATCTGAACCCTGCTGATTCGCCGGAGAGCCTCGTTCTGTACCGCTAAGCGAACCGCTGTCTGCCCCTTTCGCCTGGTTTCCATTGGAGCCGTCCGATGTACCATGCCCATCGGAAAACCCAACATCTGATGATGCCACCTCAGTGCCTGAACCGTTTCCAAAGTGCGACTGCTCCACCTGAGAATCACCATCTGCACCGACATACTGCGATACACGCGAGTCGCCCGTAAGACTACCTGACTCTGTTGCCCCGCCATGACCGTATCCAATCCCGGTAGAACTGTTACCGCTTCCAAGTTGACTGCCACCAGCAAACTCTCCAGCGTTTAATGGACGCCCAACGGTCCCAACCGATGAAGCTTGTTGTCGTGCAGTTCCGTCACCTCTCTGCCCCTGAAGATTGTGCCCTCCACGCGACACACCATTTTGTGCTTGTTGCTTCGACCAATCCCATTGAGACTGGTCCCCCAAAACAGAAGGCCCACCAACAGCGACAGCACCGCCACGAACTGAAGATGCTCGATATTGTTTTTTTGCGGGCTTGTTCCGCCGGACCGCAGATCGAGTCTGGGCCAACCACCGCAGCCGCTCCCGAGCCTCATTGATTGCCTGCATTTCGATATCTCGTAGAGCCAGGTCCTTTTCTGGGAAGGCAAGCCGCCAGTCTTCCTCAATAAGCTGGTACCCAAAGTCACTACCCCAGGACGCAATGGCATCTCGTGCTGCATAGTAGGCCATCACACCGGACGGCCGCACAAGCAACAGAGGATACGGTCGCAGACCCGACTCATCTGCCGAGATGGACTGTCGAGCAAGATACTCTCGCGCCGCACGCAGCCCACTCGCTAACGGGTTGCCCGGGCCTGGTGGGCCTTCAAAATCCTCAGGATTCAGCCGAATCCCTTCGGGCTGTAAAAACACACCATCCAAACAGCATTCAATAAAAAGAGGACGACGATGTGTTCCTGATGATCCTTCGTAAGGAATAACTGCATATGCCGGAGGATTTGAATCCTTCTCTTTTCTAGCTTCATCGAGACTTTCCCGGGCTGAAGCCAACTCTTCCTCGAGCTCACGTAATTCATCAGTTGTTATGGCTGAAACTGCTTGTGTACCGAGAAGATCTTCTCGCACCTTCTGCAAGTCCTTTAGCTCCGCTGACAAACTTCTTGAGTTCTCCTCGATGCCAGCTAACTGCAGCCTCAGCGTCTCAAGTTCATCATTCGTCTTTGCCCGCATTTCCTTCAATTGCTCAAGCCGCCATGATAAATTTTCCACTCTCCCTTGCAGCTCTGCTTCCATTTGCATCGCCTGCTCGACAGCTTTGCTCTCATCCTGCTGACCAATCGAGTGGCCAAACAGAACCAATAAAACAAGCAGCGCACCCATCGTGCACAACAAAACTGCAAGAAAAGGGAAAAGCGACACAGCTATCCCATCTCGTGTACGCGATCTTCTCATGCAACTTTCTCAATGGGGGAACTGTCCTCAGTCAGAACGCCAGGCTTACCTCCAGAGACCCCCGAGCTACGTGCTGCCAACAGTTGCGTTGCCGCCGAGAGTGAAATAATTGCCTCCTCAAACCGGCCGCTTGCCGTCACAGCATTCAGGTTGCTCTCGAGCTTCTGCTCCATTGCTACGATCTCATGCAACATGGAGATGACTTTCTCGAGCGCTGCTGCCTGATCTGCGACAGCTGCCTGCTGTTTATCAAATGCAACTGCAGCATCAGCCATCGTCTGTCCCGCAAGTTCCCAACGGCCATCTCGCTCACTTGCTAATTGGCGGTGTGCTTCGACTAGCGACTCGCTCCAGGTATCCAGAGTCTCACCAAGGGAGTTAGACAGAGTCTCTCGAAGCCGCTCGCCCAGACCGCCAAAGACATTCTCGAGACTACTTGAGGCGACATTTTGAAGTTCTTGCCATGACTGCGTCTGCGCTTCAATGAGTTGGGCAGAACTTCTTCCAACGGCGTCACCGAGCTTTGCGACAGCAAGCGCTGACCCATCTGCAATTCCATCGGTCTGAAAACGACCTGCGAGTGAATCCCACGATTGCTCGTCAACCTGGTCGAGCAATGATTGTTCCATTCGCTCAATTACAAACTGAGTGAACATTAAGACCATCGAAAGCGCTAATGCCGTTGCGGTTGTATCAAATGCGGTGCCTAAGCCAGCGACAACACCTGAAATATTTTCGAGTTCCGTCGGTGACAGATTGGCGATTGCCACGGTGATTCCAATAACCGTTCCAAGAAATCCCATGATCGGTATTGCCCAGACGATAAATCGAACAAGCCCGTAGCTGGCATGAGCTCGAGCCCCATCCACATCGGCGAGATATTTGAGATGATCTTCAAGGTCATCAGCCTTTCCTGTCCGTGTAACAAAGTCGAGCCCATCACTGAGTCTTTTTGCAAGGTAGCCTTGCTCGCCATCCACATTTTCAAGGAGATGCCGATGCAACCCTTGCGCCTCAGAGGGATGCTGGCTGCCTGACAGAGCCACGGGTAGCGAACAGGTTGCCAAACTATTCTTCTGTCGAAGCGTACTCAACAGTTTCATGGCCAAACTACTCAGGCCAACGCAGAACAGACCGACTTCGATATATTCCACCCAGTGCCCAGCCAAATACCGAACGACATATTCATTACGAATAACTCCCCGCTGAATTAGCGCAAAAAAGCAAAACGCCAAACCAGTACCCCACAGCAGGGGTGATCGAAGAAAAAGTCTCGATATCTTAGTCAGGAACGACACTGGGCACCTCCGTGAACGGACTTGTTCGATATTATCTCTCTCGCACAAATTGCGGATTTAACTCCTTCATCGGAACGTACTGCCCAAATGTTTGAACCGAAATAATCATCACAGTCGTATTTTTGCCCCTGTGCGGAAGCAAGCAGGCAGGCAAGGGGATCTAAGCAAGGTAGGGAGGCCTGTATTGGACTTCAGTGACGCCAGAACACATAAAGCTGAATTTCGATCTATTTTGCAACGCGTCTACCCTGCAATACTTCGATGACTGTAAGAGAGCACAGCCGGCCTGAGAATCCTCATTTTTTTGCGAAAAGAGGTTTTCAAACTCGTGCCCAAAACCAGACGGGACACCCAGATGCAATTGAGACTGAAAACTATGAATACCCGAAAAAAACATATTCGAATATGTGCTGGAGTGGCATTTGCTGTGGCGTGCCTTGTTGCCTCCGCTGGCCTAGCAGAGGATACGCATGGCCTGTTTGTTTCAACATTACCGATTGACTCTGGTCGACAGATGCTCTTGGTTATCGACCCAGAGAGACAAGTACTCGCCGTCTATCACATTGAAACCAGCAGTGGCGAAGTTTCACTTCAGAGTACTCGTGCACTTGCATATGATCTTCAACTCGAAGACTTTAACGCTGAGGACCCAAAACCGGCTGCTATCAAAAAAATGCTTCGTATTGACTCCGCACCAAAGCCCCCAAGCAACACAATCAAAATAATCCCTTCATCGCCTTAAGAATGAAGTAATGCCACCTCTCAATCATAGTCTGATCTAATGTAGATCAGTGTCTGGGAAACTCGCCCCCGCCTCGTAAATCGTTGTCTGGAGCCACAATTACAGGACCGTGCTGGTTGGGGTGAATATGCCGACTGGATCGGGCCAATCCGGCCGCGTAGACTTTTATGCAGGGGATGGCCGAGTTCGGTGGTAGGTATGCTTAGTTTTTTGAGCAAGTAAGGCAGGCTGATTTATGGCTGGTGGGTTTTTTGACATTGCTGAAGCGGCCGTGCATCTCGATATTTCAGAAGATGCAGTCAAACAACTTGTTGATCAACGAAAACTTTTTGCTCTCAGGGATACATCTGGCTACAAATTCAAGCGGGAAGAGCTTGACCGTTATCTTGAGGAGCAGAAAGATAACAGTGAGACAGGTGCAACGGCATCCATAACACCAGATGAGAGTGGTCTCTCACTCGATGGATTAGAACTTGATCTCTCTGATGACGTTGACCCTTCTGAAGATAACGATAGTCAACAAAAAATTGCTGATGCTCCATCAAATGTACATGATGATGAGAACCCCGGCTCTAACATTGAAGTCGGAGAACTTGAACTCGAGTCTGAGCTTTCACTCGCAGACAGTGGAAATGTTGATGATGGACCAGGAATCGAAAATACAGGTATTCTGCCAGCTCAGGAAGCAGAGGCATCATTGCTGATCGGTGGAGATCTTGATGCGTCAGACATTGATGTTCCGGCCACACTGCTTGGAAGTAATGAGGAGATATCTCGGGCTGAGCAGGAGAATGCCTCATCGCAGGAAGACGATATTGCAAACGCCCAAAGTATTGTACTCGGAGACGAGATCGAGCTCAGTGGTATCGACGTCGATCTGAGCGATCTGGGAAGTGAACCTTCTGCTGGAGACGAAGAACAAGCACAAAGCCTACTACTTGGTGACTCCCTTGCTGGCGATATTGAAAGTATCGTTGCGAGTGATATCTTCGTCGATGAAGCTCTGGCGTCAGTTGTATTGGAAACTGATGGCTCCGCAAGCCTTCTTGTTCAGGGCAGTGGAGTAAAGGAAACCAACGAAACAAGTGGTTTTGAATCGAGTGGCATTATTGATTCCGACCCTAGCATTGAGGGTTCGGATGTTGGTAGTGCTATTTCTGGCGAGAGCGGCGTCATCATGGAAGGCGGCCTTTCACTTGAGGGTGATGAGGTAAAAGCTTGGGACGTTGATTTAGGGGAATTCCTCAATGACATTGAAGAAGACCCCAACGCGGCAACCATGCTGGGGGCTGCCAATGATTTCGACCTCGATGCAGAAGGCTCCTCAGTAGGAGGCTCCTCACCAGATGACCCAAGCCAATCAGCCGACCTGGCCTCATCTCAGGCTGGTGACTCCATGTTTGACAAGTCAGCCGGACCAGGCGACTCGAGCTTCTTTGGCGAGGAAGTAACGCAAGAAGCAAACCGACTTACAGACGCCTCGGACATGCTCTCAAGCTCCGGACTTATTGGCATACTTGACGACACACAATTTAATAAATGGCAGGTCGCCGGATTAATCTGCTGTACGCTTCTCTTATTCCTTGGTGGACTCCTGACTTTTGATCTCGTCAGAACCATTGGAAGTTCGGCTGATACGTCCCTGTCAAATCCTCTTGTCGGCAGCCTGTCACAGCTATTTGGTTGGCGGCAGTGAAACGCGAAACGAATTTCCTCATATCTATAAAATAGTCTTCCACCCTGTTGGAGCGAACTGGCGGACGCTCATAGCGTCATCGGAAATTGTAATTGACACTGCGCCACGATCTGGTGGTAATTCACCTGCCGTTCTCAGGACTGCCTGCACACCCGACCATCCTTGATGAAATTGGCCACAGACAAACGGCCAGTTGCGTCCGCCAGACCCACTTACAACCACCACGCGCGGCCGCACCTCAGATGCGATCTCTCGCGGAAGGCCCGTTTTACTTCCGTGATGGGGTGCAACGAGTATGTCAACATGGGGTAGGCCTGAACGTAAGAGCGCAGAGAGAGCATCGCCCTCGATGTCTCCAGTCAATAACAGCCGTTTTGATTCAATTGCGACATCAAGCACAATGCTATTCTCATTATCACTTCGCACTCCAGTATCGGGCAAACGTTCTGGATGTAGTACCCGTGCGACGCATGATTTCCCTAGAGAGATGACATCTCCACTGCGGACAATGCGAACTGACACCTCGTGCTCGACGAATAACCTCTGGAGTTCAGTTACAGAACGAGAGGAACCGGCAAGAAATTGTGGAGACACAATGACCTGTTTTACGCAGAATTCATCAAGCAGACCCGGCACAGCATTAAAATGATCTGTGTCGGCGTGGGAGATAACAAGATAGTCAATCGTTTGAAGACGCTCACTGAACAGAGTTGCTCTGAGTGACCGCAAGGCTGTTCCTGACGCACCAAGTCTTCCTGCATCATAAACGAGACAATGTCCCTCCCGAGACTTTAGCACGATACCACAGCCATGGCCCATAGCTGCAATAGTCATTCGACTCTCTTTCAGAGTCTGCGGCCTCAATTGTAGGCTTACCCCTAACACACCAAAGCCAAACAAAAAGATCCCAAACACATATAGTTTGCGTTGAAATAGATGCCTATCCAATTCCGCGTGCATGCTCCCACACAGTCTTCCGCGTGATTTCTTCATCATTTTCGAGCGGTTGCACAGATGCAATAAGACCATTGATAAAGCGCCGTACCATATCACCACCCACCACGTCGGCAACGCATGAACCCGTAGCGTACTTGCGGGAAGGCTCGCTACCCCAGTGACTACCCACTTGAGGGTATCGAACAAGCATCCAGCAAGCATGCCCAACGGCGCGCACCACTCAACAGGTAACCCGATTGTTAAGAGGCAGGCAAAGCCAGCAGCCATAACAAAAGGAAGTAGGGGGGCAATGAGTAGATTTGTCGCTACGGCAACTGGAACGAATCGATGGAACTCAGAAGCCACCAGAGGGACGGAAGCAATCCATACCGAAGCACTTAAGAGAATGCACCAATAAAGACCACGAAAGAGTCGACATGCTGTTTTACTAAAAGACCCTTGGTTTTTTTCAATCAGTCGTTCAATGGGATCACGTGTCGGTTGATCTCGAAACCATACTCCGAGTGATATTAATACTGCTGTCGCAAGGAAAGAAAGCTGTGTCCCGATTGATACAACCGAAACAGGATTCCACACAAGCAAAATGGCAGCAACTACTGCAAGCGTGTGGATGCCGGCGAACCGTCTCTTCATCCACACCCCAGTGCATGTGACCCAAAGAAGTAATGTTGCACGCAACACAGGAATCGCAGCACCAGTCACTCCGGCATAGATCGTAACGACACATGAAACAATGAGCCAATTTGTCCGCAAAGGGACACCAAAGAGACGGAACACATAGAAAATCGCAGTCGCCACCATCCCTACATGGAGTCCAGAAATTGCAAGAACATGAATACTTCCTGTATCAGCGAACGCCCGTATCGTCTGTTCCGGAAGAGCACGACGGAGACCGAGAAGCAACGAGTCGGCGAGTGCTTGACTCTGGACGGGCACGATCGCATGAAGTCGGTTGCGACAACATTGCCGTAACCAATCAATACAACCCGCTGCGGATAACGTAAACTCAGTTGGGCATCTAACAATTGACGACCACCCACGTACTCGGATGATCGTCAACACTCGGTTCAGCCGCGAATGCTCACGAAAATCAAATTCACCAGGATTATCTGGCGATGAAGGCCTCAGTGCTCGTCCATAGACCTGCACATGAGTTCCAACCGATAGTGTCTGGGCTTCACCGTCAACGAAAACCCGTGCCTTCCCAGAAACCGGCACCCAATGACACAGATCTCTGGCAGCATACAACTCAAGAACCCAGACTGACGTCTCTCGAAACCTGCCGCTGTCGAGAACTCCTCGTGTATTTCGCATTGTTTCAGGGCCCGCAACCACAATCCCCTGAACCACAACTGGCTGTGAAGACTTTGTCAGACTCCACGCAACTTCATCTCGTGGAAACAGCCTTGCAGAACACCAAGCCCAACAACACATTGCGAACCCAATACCAACCAGGAGAGTCCACCATGCGACGCGATACACTACCATCCCGTGCTTTTTCACGCGAAGAAACCGCGATGATAGAAAAACACAAACTCCAGATACAACAAGAAGCGTGACGGCCCACACGGCATCAAACCATGGGTACCTACTGAAGAATGTTCCGCCCGCAGAACCGAGCCCAAGAGAAAACACCACTGACACCATCAAGGGAACTGATGGGACAAGTCCTTCATAAAAGACCGCAGGTCGTTTGGCACGGAACGTCTCATTTGTCCAGGTAAAACCAAACACACACTATACCGTTGGAAGACCAAATTTAAGTTATCGGCGCACAGGCGCAAGAGTTGCTCCTGCGGTTGCTTACAAAAGAAAGCGAGAATGGACTCTACGAGGGGCAACGCACTTATACCGCTCGTGCCTGTACGATACGGGGCAGCCCCGCACCATCCTTTACTGTTGGTGCCCCGACCAACTCCGTCGTATCAGAAATAATCTTTTCTGCCGCCGAAACCGTTGAGGGGCCTACTTCAATAAATAACCACCCCCCGGACGTGATCCTGTCTGCTGCCTGCTGAACCAGACGTTGTACTATTTCACATCCTGTAACACCTCCCACTAGAGCATTTCGCGGTTCGTAGAGCCGGACGTCGTCAGGCAAACCATCAAACTCATCTTCACGGATATAGGGTGGGTTACTGACTATCATGTCCCATGGTCCAGAAAGTTCCGGATGGTCGAGCACATCTGACTGAAAAATCTTGATACGTCCCTCAAGAGAGTGCTTATTCACATTACCGGACGCAATATCAAGAGCCGCTTGCGAGATATCTGTAGCTGTGACAATGGCATCCGTCATATGGGACGCAAGTGCGATCGCAAGTGCACCCGAGCCGGTGCCAACATCAAGCACACGCATGCCAGCTTTCCCGGAAAACTCATCCTTCCAGACGTCAAGTGCGCGAACTACCAGCCCTTCGGTTTCCGGCCTCGGAATTAATGTAGCTGGCGTAACGTTTAGTGACATTGAGAAGAACTCTTTAATTCCCACGAGATAAGCTACAGGCTCGCCCTGACCACGCCGACGCACGAGTTCTCTGAAGCTTTGTCGTTGATCCCCATCAACAATGTCATCGAACGCGGTATAGAGCAGAATTCGTGGACATTTTCTTACAAAGGCCAGCAGCACTTCTGCATCGAGCCGCGGCGAATCACTGCCCCGTGTTTTGAGCCACTCTGTAGTCCATGTTAGCAGCCGACCAACGGTCCAAACATCTTCCTCGTTCCCATTTTTATTCGAAGAATGATCTGCCATGCGTTCATCACATCTTGTCACAAAGGAGGAAACCGACTCACCAAGACTGTTCCTGTTAGCGAGCCACCGCACCACTCCGCCGTTCTTGATGCACCCGCTCTGCCATTGCATCGAACAGAAGATTCAATCGCCCTGCAAGAATCTGATCAAGATTAAAATTCTGATTCAACCTGTGATCAGTCACACGATTCTGTGGGAAATTATATGTCCTTATCCGTTGACTGCGATCACCCGAACCAACCAGATCTTTTCGTTCACTTGCTCGTTTTTCATGCTCAATTTGCCGCTGCCTCTCATAGATCCGAGTCTTTAGAACCCGCAGCGCTTTCGCAAAGTTTTTATGCTGGCTTTTTTCATCCTGACACTGCACGACGATGCCCGTCTCAAGGTGCGTGAGCCGCACTGCAGATGTTGTCTTATTGACATGCTGCCCGCCCGGGCCACTAGCACAGAAAAGATCTTTTCGATATTCATCCGGCGAAATGGTTACTTCGACATCCTCCGGTTCGGGCAAGACGGCCACAGTCGCTGCTGATGTATGAACCCGCCCCTTGGTCTCTGTATCCGGAACACGTTGCACTCGATGACCGCCGCTTTCGTATTGAAGGTGCCGAAATACTTCCTCCCCTGATACACCAATCACGAGTTCCTTGAACCCGCCAAGTTCAGTTGGACTGGCATCCATTACTTCGACATTCCATCCTGTCTCAGTCGCGTACCGCCGATACATTTCAAAGAGATCACGAACAAAGAGTGCGGCCTCATCTCCGCCCGTACCTGCTCGCAACTCAACAATACACCGTGCACGATCGGCATCTGGGTCATCGAGACAGACATCAAGAATGGCATCCCACTCCTCATCTCGGCGTTTCTTAAGATCGGGCAGTTCGGCTTCTGCTAATTCACGAAAATCAGCATCGTCACCAGAAAGCATCTCCGTGTATTCCTCGACCTCTCGACCGATCGCAAGGAACGCCTTGTACCGCCGCACGATGCGGGCGAGCCCCCCATGTTCCCGGGCAACAGCTGACATTCGTTGTGAATCAGCGAGCACCTCCGGATCAGCCAAGAGCTTTTCCAGTTCCTCGAACCGTGCTAACTTGACATCGAGTTCTTCACGCATCACAACTCCAACTGCCGATAGACATGACGTCGGCTAGCATCCTTGCCACACTCGATGAGAACTCTGCTTCCACTCTGGCTCCCTTCGGGACAGGAGCCAAATGCACCTACGCACCAAAGCGTTGCTCACGATCCCTCTGGAGCCTGACCAGCTTTTTTGTTTTTCTTCAGACTTGCATAGCCACTCGTACCGAATTTCGTCTTGAACTTTTCAATTCGTCCGGCCGTGTCAACAAACTTCAGTTTGCCTGTAAAAAAAGGATGGCAAACGTTGCAGATATCTAACTTTATCTCAGGTACTGTGCTTCGCGTTGTAAAGGTATTTCCACAACCACACTTCACTACAGATTCTACGTACTGTGGGTGAATGCCCTCTTTCATCGTATTCATTCTTTCGATTGATTGTTCGTTCTGAGGCACGTACAGATTACTCGTCGCACGTCCATCCTCTAGCGAACGATGATAACGTCGTGAATAGAACTCGGCAATTGGTCCGTCTTTTCTGAGGCCAAAAACACCTCTACTCAGATGGGCTCGGCTTCGTTTCGTCCTCAGGTTGTGCCCGGGAAGTTTGTGGCACGAGTTCAGAGGCTATCTGTCGAGCCCGAAAACGGCTCCCAAATCGCTGTGGCGAGCGATCCTCTCGAAGTAGTTGAATGGCTCCTTGCGAGTCTCCAGCTAAGATCTTTGCCTCAGCAAGGTTGACCCGGGCCGCCGAAGCCCAGCGGCCATCTGGGGACGCGAATAGCGTCATTCTCCCGAGGTAATCCATCGCAATTTCATAATCACCCTCGGCAAGTGTTGTAATTCCAAGCCAATAGGTTGCGTCCTCCTTCATCTGTTCATAGACCTTCCGAACCCCTTCTTGTTGGTTTTCCGAAAACTGGTTCACCAAGTCAGCCATGGCTGCATTACTTGGTCGAGAGAGCAGGTACGCCTTTTTTGCCCCATTCGGACCTTCCAGCTCGCCTCGGAATTCCCGAAGCCGTCCAGCATAAAGTGGCCGAATCGTTCGTCTACCTCCAGAAAGCCCACCTCCCTTTCGCTTCTCCTCTATCACAATGCCCATAACCCGAAGTTCCTCAGCCAGCGCCTGAAGCACCGCAATTTCTTTCGCTTGCCTCCTTCGCCGCACTTCAAACGGAAACGACCACAGCGCCACCGGTGTTTCCATCTTGCCTCGAGGCAACGTGCCTGCCGCGGACGAACCCAAAGCAGACGCGTGAATGGCTAAACGTACAGCTGAACTACCAAAAAGGTGCTGTTCCAAAAGGTTCATCCTTCGTGATAGGGACTGTGGATCGGCAACAACCAAGACAGCAAGACTACTCATGTCGTCTGAGGCGACCGGATAGCGGCGAGAATCATCATCGAGTTGTGTCAGAACAGCCGGGTTTGACGCAGCCTCCCGGACCGTCGCAACACCCAGACCGTCTAAGCTAGGCACTGGAATACCGTAGGTTGGTTCAAACAAATAGGCTTCACCACCCGAGATAAGTGCCGGCAGCCATGGACGGTAGCTGCCGTCACGGTCGACCGTTGCCAGCATCACACCTTGGAGCCCAGCCTGCCGCAGCAACTCAAGAAAAATCCAACTTCTTTGGGCTGCACTTCCTCTACCAGATAAAAGAATTTCACCCCGTTCAAACCAGCGCACACCTGAACTACTCGCCGTGGCCAAAAGCGGTGGGTCGCTGCGTATCGCCAACGAACGGATTGTCCAATGAAAAAGCGACGTCGCTATATCAATGTCATCAAGCGCTTCGCCTCGTGCGGTTTTCGCAATATCTGCAAGCCATCGCTGGTCCCGAATGGCAACGATGTCATACGTGGGATCAAAAACAGAACTCCCGAGCTTCTCGGCAGTACACATATCCTGATAATCTTCTGGTAAAGATTCTCGGAGACTATCCTCTTTCCATGCTGCACTTGCGGCTGCATCACCAACAGGGTCGGCATGTATCCATTGATTCAATCGATCAAACACCTGCTCTATCGCTAGGGTTTCATCGTAATTTTCGAGCCTGTCAAGGATCGTTATTGCCCCGTCAAGCAGTTTGCCCCGAACCTCCTCCGATATGTGTGGAACAATGGCAACTTCTGAAGGAAGATCGACTTGCGGCTCGCCACAGCCCACCATAAAGAGCAATACTGGAAGTACCGGAACGTGGACGTATCGCTGCAAAAACATTGTCACTACGTGCTGAACACGCCTCTCTAAAATTACCACTAGACCAGTCAGACGATTCCCTAAGGAGCACCCGTATTTTTCTCCAGCCCACTTTCCATCACGGAGATTTGCTCGTCCATTGAGACACGAACCGCATGAATTTGCAACACCCGCTCAAGCACGGACCGAAATTGTGACAGCGGAACCATATTTGGGCCATCACTCGGACTGGAATCAGGATCTGGGTGCGTTTCAAAGAAAACGCCGTCGATACCCACCGCGGCTGCGGCACGAGCAAGTGGCTCGACTAGCGTTCGATCGCCACCAGTGGCGTCGCCATGACTGGCCGGGCGTTGTACAGAGTGTGTTGCATCGAAAATTACCGGCACTCCGAATGATCGCATCGTCAACAAGCCGCTGAAATCATTGACCAATCTACCGTAGCCGAAGAATGTACCTCGCTCGCACAATAGTGCCTTGTGGCAGCCACCCGCAGCAAGTTTTGCCAACGCATGCTGCATATCCGCCGCCGCCATGAATTGTCCTTTTTTCACATTCACCGCCCGACCTGTGGCCGCTGCAGCCACCAACAGGTCCGTCTGTCTACACAGAAAAGCTGGTATTTGAAGCATGTCACATACTTCTGCAACGGGGCCTGCCTGTTCTGGCAAATGGACATCGGTTGTCACCGGTAGGCCAGAGGTAGCTTTGACGGACTGAAGAATCTCTAACCCGTCTTGAAGGCCAGGACCTCGCCGCGAGGATGCCGACGTGCGATTGGCTTTATCAAATGACGCCTTAAAGACAATGTTGACCGGAAGACTTTGGCTTATTTCCACAAGAACCTGGGCAATATCTTGACAAAGCTGCTCACTTTCGATGACACAAGGCCCAGCGATTACAAGCAGGGGTTGGCCTGGACCGCAGCGGTAACGACCAACTTCGACACCAAATTCAGCGCTCATAGACTTCTACATTTCATGGAGTTTTGTCGTACTTCCTTGTGCCGCACCGTCTCCCGAGAAAAGCGTTCTCATCGAGACAAAACTGTAGCAAAAAGCCACGCTCCGTCGCGTTTTGCACATTCGTATCCGTCTCGGTGACAGGTTCTCTCAAATTGAGACCGATGGGAAAACAGCGTATTTTGCCTCCCCAAATCCGTCCAATTGCTCGCAATATACAGGTCTTTAACAGCTTTCTACACCCCAACACAATCGAGCAAAATAGTATTTACCTCAAAAAAATCTGAGCAAAATGTTTTGGCACGGCAAATGCACCTCTTATTCCCCGACGAGACATTCCGAGTCTCGTCAACCACACCTTAAAAAAGTGGGGTCTTCGGCTTTTTTTGGTCGAGCGGTCGCCTTGCCCCTGACCCGCTTGACTGTGGTAGGACGCTCCTGCCAAGTCGAGGCCCTGCTTTTTTTAATGCGCGGTGTGTCCGGGAAGCCCTTGATACAAGGCTGCCACTTGACGCTCAGTTACCCTCTGCGCTAGTTTAAAGGGCTCGGCGGTACGGCGTTTTCCTGCCGGATGCCCCCGCCAGCGTAGCTTCAATTGGCAGAGCACCGCATTCGTAATGCGGGGGTTGTGGGTTCGATTCCCACCGCTGGCTCTCGACAATTTGGCCGCGGTCGCCTTCGGCAAAATTCTCAACTATGCTGTATCTCGTCACGTTCTGAAGTCAAAAGGCAAATAAAACACTATGCAAAGTTCTATAACCCCAAGTCCAACTGTCATTGATGTGCGTGAACTCATTGTCGGCAGTGGACCGTTTGGGCCAAACGAGGTTCGGGCAATTGCTGAGTCACTCGGAACCACGACAGACACTCACCGAGAACTACGACTGACTGTTCAGGAACTACAGCAAGCCGGTGACCTAAGCCCCGCAGCATCCGTTCGCCTC
>JBDOMQ010000422.1:0-4880 GCA_039831725.1 Pirellulales bacterium | reverse complement strand
GTCTTCGTAGTGACCTGCTGACGGTACTTTCTGACGCACATGTGAGATTAGCACAAGGCCAGGGTGCCGAATTATGGTGGCGAGATGCCGATGATGAGGTGTCTTCGAGTGAATCATTAAAGATTTATGGTCTCAAAACGTCTCCGGCATTCGAAGCAGCAGTGGCAATGGGTATTCGCCTAGCTGGTCTCCAGCCGCAGGATCCGCTATCAGTCACTCAATACGCACTGCACGTGGGTACCGGTTTTCAGGTGTTGAATGACCTGAAGGATTGGCAAGGAGATCTAGAAAACGACAGGCGTGTCGCTGGTGATGTGCTCGGTGGTCGGCCAACTGTGATGTGGGCACTTGCACTCGAAAATCTTGACAGAGACGGATGTGTAGAACTCTTAAAAATTAAAGCAGCATGCTCAAAACAGCACCGTGAGGCAGCAGTAGACACGATAAAAGCAATACAGTCGGCAAGAAAGCTTTATCGACAGGCAGGCGTTTTTTCGAAGGCTGCAGCCATAGTTGCGAATGAGAGAAAACTAGCGGCTGATGCAATAAAGGACTGTCGTTATTCCAGGCTGCGAGAAGTTCTGGAGTTTCTTCTCGATCTTGCGGTTCCTCAGCAAGCAATTGACGACCTGCTGGCTGCTGAAAGTGGCCTTTAGACGGCTTTTTATTGGACTGGGTGCACGTTTTCGTCCGTTGTCGGCATACTACTTGTATGGACGACAACAGATTTAGGGCCGAAGACAACGCTTCTAACAGTGTACAAGCACTGATTCAAAGCTTCCGTCCCGTTGAGACGTTTGGGACTATTCGAGCCATTGAATCGAAAGACCTTCCGGAACCATTTAACTTATTGCTTGCTCATCACTCGCATATGACTGTGGCGATGGAATCCTTTCATGGCCATTCTGTTTCTCTTGATGTGGTCAACGTGGCTGCAGATGAGGCTGACGGCCAGAAAACGTATACGAGAGAAATTCTTCTAAAAAGTCCCGTTTTTAATGACACGGCATTTGGTGCACGCGAGCGACTGGATGAAACACGGAACAAAAATGTAGATCGTGTTGTGCAGTACGGTATTGTAAGAATTATGACCGATCGGTTGCCTCAGGAAGTGGTGATCCGTATTCGAGAAGGTGGCACGCCGTTGGGTCGTATTCTGATTGAGGCTGATCTCCATCGTGAGGTTCGCTGTGTTTCTGTCTTTGAAGTGGTGCCCGGTCCATATTTTGGGAAGCTTTGTCATGGTTCTGAAAACCATGCTCCACCCCAGACATACGGTCGCTTTGCAACAATTAGTATTTCAGAGCAGCCCGTCATTGAGCTTTTTGAAGTGGTTGTACCCTCAGCTGTATAGTGGGGATGAGCTGCAGTTCCAGTCAATCTGCTGTTGAACGTGTTTGCCAGTGGTAATCTGGCTTCTCTCGCGGAGAACACCAAGACCGGCCCGTTCCTTTACATTTGTGATTTTGCTCGATCTAGAGAAAAGGTTTGAGTAAATGCCGTAACCGTCAAAAACAGCGGGGTTTGAGATGTTTTGTTGGTGTTGACTCACTGCGTAAGATGTCAGTACAGTCCGGCATCTGGCAAGAATGGCAGGCAGGGCAAGCCCTGCGGGTGGCTCGCAAAGGTCGCCTGTTTCCTAGTTGTTCTTTTCAGGTAGAGCCTAGGCGATTTTCTCCGAGATGGAATGCGGGGAGGTCTAGGGCCGATCGGACGGTATGGACTGATCGGTGGATCGAGCGGGATGCCGATCGATGGCAATCAGGAGGCCTTAGGAAACATCATCATGGCGCTTGTTCATGGGAAAGGTTTCCGCTTTGACTAGCTGAAGGACGGCTAGAGAGAGGGTGGTAAGCAGATGCAGAAGACTGTGTACACGACTGGTGAAGCTGCCAAAATCTGTAAGGTGAGCCAGCAGACGATTATTCGTTGTTTTGATTCAGGGCAGTTAAAAGGATTTCGTGTTCCGGGTAGTCGGTTTCGACGAATCCCACGAGATCAGCTGTTTCTTTTCATGAGAGATAATGGCATTCCAACAGATGCGTTGGAAAGCGGCCGAAGAAAAATTCTTGTTGTTGATGACGACCAGGATCTTGTTGAACTAATCACTGATGTCTTGGAGCGTGATGGACGGTTTGAGACCCGTAGTGTTAACAATGGTTTTGATGCTGGCATGATGGTCAAAGACTATCGTCCAGACCTCATTGTTTTGGATGTGATGCTTCCTGATATTAATGGGAAAGAAGTCTGTCAAAGAGTTCGTAGTGATTCGACTATGGATGAGGTCAGGATCATTTGCATATCCGGTATGTGCGAACCTGACAAAATTGAGGATCTCAAAGCGTGTGGCGCGAATGAGTTCCTTCAGAAGCCATTTGAAGCAGATGTCTTAGTAGACAGAATTTGTACTCTGCTCGATATTGAATCTGTCCCGGCAGCGTCATGAGATGATGGCCGTTGTTGGATGGTTACTTGTTAGCCGTAATTCAAAGCCACATTTGGCACTTCCAGTCCCGCGTCAAGCCTTGATGGGCTTGACGCGGGCGGTGTCGTTTTCGCTTCAAACAATTTCGGAAGAACAGTCACTACTTCAACAGGATCGTAGAACGAGTGGCTCGTGGCGAGACAAATGCTGGCTGCTCGCTGCTGCTGATCCAGCAGTTGCTATCTGGCTTATTTCAGAAGAGAAGCAGCCGTGGAGTGAAGATGGTGCTGGTGTGCATAGGACCGCTGGTGCCGATACTGAAGAATGTTCAGCGGGCCAAGCGGCTTCTCAATGGCTCGATCGCTTGGAGGAGAGTCTTGTTACGTTTTCGACTACACAAGGTCTGCCGGCGCTCAAGCAGGCGGATTCAGTGTCCGTTCAGGAGTTGTATGCGATAGCAGGCATGGCTCTCTCGGACGTTGATGCAAGGGGTGAACGGACGGCAGAGACTCGGTCGAGAGCTGGGCGGTGGCTTGGTCAACTTCTGCGAGAAACATCGCCTCAGGAGGCTGATAGGAAAGTGGTGTCGCAACAAGAGATTGCGACCATTCTGGCTCTTGGTGACGGTGACCCACAGGTAGCCATGCTTCATGAGTTGTTGGTTACTGCAAAGTCTCTAAGAGGTCTTTTTAATGACTTCGCTGGCAGTGTTTCTTCCGCACGACTTGAGGCTATAAGGGAACTTGCCTATGGAGCAGGCCATGAGATTAATAATCCGCTCGCGAATATTGCTGCACGTGCGCAAGCACTTCTTTATGATGAGCATGAGCCGGAACGCCAGCGACGCTTGGCGACGATTGTAGACCAGGCATTCCGAGCAAGGGATATGATTGGTGGACTCATGATCTTTGCGAGGCCACCCAAGCCCAATCGGATCGAGGTGAATCTTGAAGAATTGCTTCGGAGTGTTTTGGCTTCAGTGGAGGTAGCGGCAGAGGAACGTGGTGTACGGCTGGTGCTGGATATTCCTTCGAATCAGGAGCATGTCTTTGTGGATCGTGGGCAGATTGAGGATTCTCTTCGTGGCATTGTTTCAAATGCTATTGAAGCAATTCATCATGGTGGAACCGTTTCGATCGAGGCCGTTCGAAGCGAGCACGGTTCGTGTCTGCTCAACATACGCGACAACGGAATAGGAATGGATAGGGACACAATGGCCCGAATGTTCGATCCATTTTTTAGTGGTCGTGAGGCCGGGCGAGGCATCGGGTTGGGGCTCTCAAAAGCGTTGCGCCTCATTGATGGAAACGGGGGAAGCATATCAATTGAATCTAGGCTGCAGCAGGGAACAACTGTTTCAGTCAGGCTCCAGGGCTGCAAAGTCAACGCATCCCCCCCAGTATGACGCAACATTCGTTTGTTTCGGTGTGGAAGCTGTGGATTGTGAGTACCAAGGTTTTTTCTTGGTTGTTCGCACTTGTCGGTGATCGCCGTTGTTCTCTATTCTCCGCAGACGCCACTATTCAGTTAAACTTAGTCGAAGGAATGGCTAAAGCTGGTTACTTGCGGTGGAATGACGGAGCACGGATGCCCCTATGACTCTTTCTGGACGTATTGAAACAACTTCGGTGTGGAATGGTGATTCGGCCAACCGCCGATCTGATCTCACTCAAGGACACCATAGTGTCAGTAAACCTCAAGAACTCGTCTCCGAGGCCGAGTTGTTTGGTCGTCACGTACACGCTGATAATCCAACGACGGTAACAGAAAGTCTTGCTGATCTTGCACTTCGACAAACGTCACGATGGTTCATCAAAAACCAAAACGCTGATGGGCACTGGAGGGGGCCACTGGAGGGAGATACTATTCTTGAGAGTGAATATCTTCTGATTTGTGGCTGGGCAGGCCGGCTTGATCGAAACACGATGTTTGGGTGCACCAAACGTATTCTCGCAGAACAGTTGCCAGAGGGTGGTTGGGCGATCTACCCCGGAGGAGATGCTGATCCGAGCGCCAGTGTGAAGGCCTACCTCGCATTGAAAATGTGTGGTTACGACGCCAATTCTGAGCCCATGAAGCGGGCTCGAATCGCAATTGCAAAAGCCGGTGGGCCGTGGGCTGTAAATAGCTTCACACGTTTCTATCTCGCGCTCCTTGGACAAATTTCATACTCAGACTGTCCGGCTGTTCCTCCCGAGATGATTCTCCTGCCGGATTGGTTTCCTGTAAGCCTGCATCGGGTTTCAGCCTGGTCACGAACGATGATCGTACCGCTCTCATTAATATGGTCCTTCAAACCAGTACGAACGTTATCACGAGACAGAGGTATTCCGGAGCTCTTCGCCGATTGCACCGATGAAATGCGAAATCGTTCTGTGGGTGGAAATGACGCGTGGTCTTGCTTCTTCCGGATTATCGACTCTGTGATCAAGTTCATTGATTGCCTTGGCTTTCG
>JBDOMQ010000218.1:0-27667 GCA_039831725.1 Pirellulales bacterium | reverse complement strand
GACTCAAGTCCCTCCGTAACACTTTCAGCGATGGAAGCTGTGCTCAAGACCGATTCAAAAAATGCGAATATCACTGCCGTTTGCACAAATGGAATAGTCCGAGTTGGTGATGTTGAGGTCGCCTTCCCAGATACTATCGAACGAGTTATTCCTCTCGACTCAATAGGCAAGAACGATCCGTTATCCAAAAGCCCATCTCAAATAGCGATGAAAGAATTTAATGCGGCACGAGAAGACGCCATAGCGAACATTAGCAGGGCAAAACAAAAAATTGCTGGCCGACTTGCTGAATCTTTCCTGACTGGACATGCCAACCTTACTGCACCGCAACACTTCGCTGGCGAACAGGCGATAATCAAACATTACCAGGATCGTCTCAATCGCATTGCAATGGAGCCTTGGAGACGATGGGCAAATGGTTTTAGCTGCCTCGCTTTTGTTCTTGTGGGGGCTCCGATGGCAATTCGAATGCGCAACGCTGATTTCCTCACAAGTTTTTTCCTTTGTTTTTTACCGATACTTCTTGTCTATTACCCAATTTTCATGGCTGGCGTATCTGAGGCAAAAGCTGGTGACTTGCCGCCCATTGCAGTCTGGGGAGGAAATCTTCTCGTTGCAGCCTGGGGGTGCTTCCTTCTCCGAAGTGTCGTGCATCGCTAAAAACAAGTCTTTTGGGTCTCAACACGATATCGATGTGCGCCATTTTGCTACAACCCAAAGGGGAACTCTCGGCAATCACTTTGCGGAATGGTTTCCAACCGATGGAAAATCTGCCAGAATCCACGAACGTGCCGAAAATAAATTCTTCAATGCTTCTTTCGTCACTCCCTCTTTCTTAACACTTTTCAAGGAGTTCGCTGCGATGGGTCGTCCTGTCACACTATTCACCGGCCAATGGGCCGACATGCCGCTGGAAAATCTTGCTCGAAAAGCTCGTGAGTTTGGCTATCAAGGACTCGAGTTGGCGTGCTGGGGAGATCATTTTGAAGTTGACAAGGCAATCGCTGATGACAGTTATTGCGCAACGAAGCGGGACCTTCTTGAACAGCATGACCTGATGGTGCACGCAATTTCCTGTCACCTCGTTGGGCAGGCCGTTTGTGACCGAGTGGACGAACGGCACAAAACTATCCTGCCCCCATACATCTGGGGTGATGGTGACCCTGAAGGCGTAAGTCAACGTGCTGCCGAGGAGGTTAAGCAAACTGCCAGGGCCGCCAAAAAGCTTGGTGTGTCTGTTGTTAACGGCTTTACCGGATCAAGCATTTGGCATCTCCTCTACTCTTTCCCTCCGGTACCTGAATCAATGATTGCTGCAGGCTTTCAAGATTTTGCTGATCGCTGGAACCCCATCTTGGATGTTTTTGGTGAATCAGGCGTACGTTTTGCACTCGAAGTACACCCAACTGAAATAGCTTTTGATATCATTACTGCCCAACGAGCACTTGAAGCAGTCGGGCACCGAGAAGAGTTTGGTTTCAACTTTGACCCAAGTCACCTTCACTGGCAAGGCGTCGATCCAGTGGAATTCATCCGAACATTTCCAGACCGTATCTACCATGTTCATATCAAGGATGCCGTTGTCCTCCTAAATGGCAAAGGGGGCATTCTTGCTAGCCACCTCAATTTTGGCGATCCACGGCGTGGATGGGACTTCCGTTCTCCTGGCCGGGGAGGCGTCGACTTCGAAGAGATCATTCGGGCTCTTAATGAGATTGACTACAGCGGTCCGTTGTCTGTTGAATGGGAAGATTGTGGAATGGATCGTGAGCATGGCGCAACTGAGGCATGCGAATTTGTGCAAAATATCGACTTTGCCCCAAGTAATCGGCAGTTTGATGCTGCTTTCGATAAAGAGGACTAACACCAGCACAATGAAGGCTGAATGGCCCCCTGTTCTTCTGCTCGTTTGTCTCCTCAGCATCGGAATTTTTTTCCCGCCAAGACTCCGTGCCGAAAGCGAAGAAGTCCTAAAGCCGGTCGGCATAGGATGGAATGATTGCTGCTCGGAGATTGTGCGCGACGCTCAGGCTTGTGGTGATCAGCGGTTGGCAGCCTACATTCAAAATTGGCCTTTGCCAGACGAACTGGGTCCGATCCACTGCCAAATTATAACCAGTATCGATGAAAAGCTTCTCAAGCCTGCTTGGCTTAAGGAATCCAGTGAGCACTTATGGACCAGTTTTATGCAACTCCGGCAACAACGTGCTCTCTATTTTTTTGAAAGAGCGAAGGAAGAAATTCGAAAACAAAGAAAAGCCACCGTTCACGACGGCATGCAATCAAGCAATGAATCCATGCGCCTTCTCACTCGTGTTCTTCGTGAAAACCCTGACCATAAAATGAGTCGTCGTGCTCTTGGGTATGTTAAGCACGGAGACCGATGGGTCTGGCCAAATGTTGCACGCCAAATTGCACAAAAGAAAGAGTACTCTCCTGAAGATGGCTGGCTAAGACCCTTAAAAAAAACGAACCAATCATCATCTCAAAATTCAACGCTCACTTCCAACAACTTGGGGACGCAGACTTCTGTTGCAACCCAACAACTGTTCCATTCAGACCACTGGCACATCCAATCAACCGCCGGGCTTCCACATGCGGCAGTTCTAGCAAAACAGCTCGAACTGACTCGTTTCATCTGGCGTCAAGTTTTTGGTGGTTTTGTACTAACTCCAGTCGAGTTAAGTCGCCGAATTGCTGGACAAGCAAGACCTCGTCCAACAAGTTTGTTCAAAGTTGTCTTGCTTGCGACTCGTGAGGAGTACATCCACAGTTTTGAGGCTCTGGAGCCGAACATTGGGAGAACTCTCGGTGTGTACTGGACTCCTACACAAACGGCATGGTTTTTCGCCAACCAAGACCCTGCCATCCGAACCGTAGAACACGAGGCAACCCATCAGCTCTTCGCAGAGACGTGGCCAACAAGTCCCTTAGCCGGAAGCAAGCACGGCATGTGGGCGATTGAAGCTGCTGCCTGCTACATGGAAAGCATGAAGGAAACCGACTTTGGTTTCACGGCCGGTGGACGCCAAACCGGCCGCGTTCCAGCAGCAATCGAACGGCTACTTGATGACAACTTTTTTCTTCCGTTGAGACAACTCTCAAAACTTGGCAGAAGTGCGTTACAGAATGAACCAGAACTACCAAAAATATATAGCCAACTATCCGGCCTCGCAGACTTTTTCATGAATGGCGAACAAGGCCGTTACCGAGACGCCTTCATTGAATACCTCGTTCGGCTCTACCGCGGAACAGCAGAACAGGAAACACTTTGGAAACTCTGCGGAAGAAGCCCCGAAGAACTTGATGCCGCGTATAAGCGTTATCTGTCGTCATCATGAACATTATCGCTTATAGTAGTTGGCGTTCCAGCATATGCTGAGAATCTATCGCCGTCCTGGCAACTACACTGACTCCATTACTTAATCACGCAACTTCACGCCTGAAAGTCTCTTCATGCCTAGCTCAGATACACCAACACTCGCCGACATAGATCAACTTGCAATTGACACAATCCGAACATTGTCGATGGATGCTGTTGAGGCTGCAAAAAGTGGGCATCCCGGCACTCCAATGGCGCTCGCTCCAGTTGCCTACACAGTTTGGAAAGACTTTCTACGGTACAACCCACTTGACCCAAGTTGGCCGAACCGTGACCGTTTTGTTCTTTCATGCGGCCATGCCTCAATGTTGTTATACAGCCTGATTCACCTTGCGGGAATTCGACAAGGCACACCAAACACCGAAGCTAACAAACTTCCAGCAGTCAGCCTTGATGACATTCAGGCGTTCCGCCAACTTGATAGTGTTTGCGCTGGACATCCAGAACACCACTTGGCGGTGGGTGTTGAAACAACAACTGGACCGCTTGGCCAAGGATGTGCAAACTCAGTTGGCATGGCTGTTTCTTCTCGATGGCTAGGTGCACAATACAATCGACCTAATGCAACGTTGTTCGACTTCGACACGTATGTACTGTGCAGTGATGGAGATCTAATGGAGGGAGTTGCAAGTGAATCTGCGTCACTTGCGGGTCACCTGCAACTAGCAAACCTCTGCTGGATTTACGATGACAATAAAATAACAATCGAGGGTGAAACCGACCTTGCATTTAGCGAGGACGTTGGTCGTCGATTCGAAGGATTTGGGTGGCGAATCGAATATGTCGACGATGCAAACGATGCCGCCTCTCTGAGTCGTGCGTTACATGCCTTCAAGAACGAGACTGAAAAACCTACTTTAATCGTCGTCAAAAGCGTAATTGGCTTTGGTGCTCCCACAAAAGCCGGCTCTCATTCATCTCATGGTGCTCCGCTTGGACCAGATGAAATTGTTGGGGCAAAAGAGGCATATGGTTGGCCCACGCGCGAGGCATTCCACGTTCCGGATGAAGTTGGTAAACATTTCCAAAATACGATGGGTGAACGTGGGCAAAAAGCAAATGCGTCATGGCTTACAGCTCATCAAACATTAGCCTCTGCAGAACCAAAGGTTGCGAAGGAACTTGATTGCATGCTCGCTGGAGAGTTGCCGGATGGCTGGGCAGCTGCAATCCCAGACTTTCCGGCTGATTCAAAGGGACTAGCTAGTCGTGTTTCGTCTGGAAAAGTCCTTCAGGGGCTTAGTGCTTCTATTCCATGGTTCTTGGGTGGATCAGCTGACCTTGCGCCATCAACGATGACTCTCATCCCCGATGCGGGTGACTTTGGACCCAAGAACCTGAGCGGACGCAACTTCCACTTTGGCATCCGAGAACATGCCATGGCTGCCGCCTGCAATGGTATGGCTTTGTGTGGTTTGCGACCCTACGCCGCCACGTTCTTTGTATTTTTCGACTACCTCAAACCAGCTCTGCGACTTTCTGCTTTAGGCGAACTTGGTGTTATTTACGTTCTCACACATGATTCAATTGGGCTCGGTGAAGACGGACCAACCCACCAACCAATCGAACATCTTGCTAGCGCCCGGGCTGTTCCTGGGTTATATGTTTTTCGGCCAGCTGACGCTAACGAAGTTGCTGAGGCGTATCGAAGCTCATTACTCCACCCGAAACAGCCGGCAGTCATGGTACTTTCACGACAAAACCTCCCAACACTTGACCGAACAAATCTTGGGCCAGCAACTGGTGTTGCCAGGGGGGGCTATATCTTGAAAGAAGCTCGAGGAGGCGAGGCTGAATGTATCCTCATCGGAACCGGCAGTGAAATCCCGCTTTGTCTTGATGCAGCTGATATTCTTGAATCAGATGGCATTCGAACTCGAGTTGTAAGCCTTCCGTGTTGGGAGCTCTTTGCCGAGCAAGACGATGAATACCGTGAACATGTTCTTCCCTCGAATATTCGATCGCGAGTAGCGTGTGAGGCTGCCTCAGGTTTCGGCTGGGAAAGGTGGCTCGGCCAGAAAGGGACATTCATCGGCATGAAGGGATTTGGGGCTTCCGGTCCAGCCAAAAAACTGTTCGAACACTTTGGCATTACTGCTGAAGCTGTTGTTGCTGCAGCACGAAATCTGGTTGGCAAATAGACATCCTCTTCGTCAATGCTGCTATGTAACCGCTAAAGAGGAGAGGCCTCCTCAGCGATAAACAACTTGGGACTCACCATGGCACTACGGCTGGTGATGGGAGTCACCAATAACTGCATCCTCTACATCTTTTCCTGCCGCAATTTTTCCATCATTATTGAGATACAGATGGTCGTCCTGGTGCAACTTATCAAGCGTCGAACTTGTTACCCAGATTCGTTCGACATGACCATCCTCGTACACAATGTGGTGTGCTCCATCAGGGTGGTTGCTACTTTGCTTCCCGCTTGCGTCGGGGGCATCTGCCATGATTGGATGATGACTTCGTTGCTGGTTGCGATTTGGTTTCAAACGACCAGATTCATCACGGTAGCCGAGCGTGTAGCCGTAGTCTCCTCCCATAATATCAATTAACTTTTCGAATTTCTCTGTACCAATAGCTGCCTCAAGTTCTTCTTTAGAAGGCACCTGAAAATCCCCATTCTGGTTGAGTGCTGATCCTGGATACACCAGCAAGCCGTCATCCGGTCGGATCCTATGCTCTGATACGAGCGTAGGAGCATATAACCCTGCGCGTGACAGTGGCCCCTCATCAGGTGGAGTTGGGTACATGCTGTGCACATCAGCATATCCCTGAAGAGCAGTTGCTACTTTTTGTAGATTCTGTTGGGCTCTGGTAGCCCTGGCATCTTCCATTGTTTCAAGCAACAAAGGAGCCAGAAGAATCATTGCGGCCAGAGATGCCGCCGTAAGGATCACTCGGTCAAGCCAAACCCGTGGCCGAATAACGGATTCAGATTCCGTTGATTCCGAAAGAGTCGGCCTCGTATCGGCTGAGGCCTGTTTAACTGCTGCAATTGTTCGTTCCGCCAACCCCTTTGGTGGCGAGATAACGTCTCGGTCGCATGCCAAGGGTTGTAGTGCACGTTCAAGCATTGCAAGATCATGCTCGATTTTACTCGCTGTCTCGGGACTTTGACGCGCGGATTCAATCTCCGCCCGTTCTTCCTCATCTACGCTATCCAGTAAGTACCCAATTAAATCTTGACGCATGCCACCCTTCCCTCCTTTGGCGACAAGCAACTTCCACTTTTGTCGTACTTGGCTCGTTGATGACTGGCAAATTGTTTCTTCATGCCTTTAACTCCGATTGATCAGTGCTTGTCCACGCACGATTAAGTTTTGATAACGCTGCATGAAGCCTGCTCTTCACTGTTCCGACAGGTATTCCGAGAACATCTGCCGCTTCGCGATATTTTAATCCTTGGTGATATACTAAAATTAATGCCGCTCGCAGTGTTTCTGGCAAGTCGTCTACGGCTCCACGCACCCACTCTCTGGCTTCTTCGTCCTCAAGATTTTCAATCGCTGTCTGAGTTGCCGACGACATAACTGACATCAAGTCTCCCTCTTCATCATTCCCCGATCGTTGATCAAGGCTCACCATGCGATGCCGTCGATTCCGTCGTTGTGCATCAATGGCCTGATTCGTTGCGATTGTGTACAGCCACGGACGAAATCGTCTTCCCACCTCAAACCGATCCCGTTTGACATAAATCTGTAAAAATGTTGCCTGAAAAACATCTTCTGCCATCTCAGCACTCCCAACATAACGCCGCAAGTAACTAAACAACTCTCGTTCATAACGCGAAACCAACACCTCGTAGGCGCTGGTATCATCGGTTTCGCAAAAAGTCTTGAAAAGTTGCTCATCGGACGGCTGTTCCGTCGGGGGATGTAGACGACCTGTGGTATCACCGGCCGTCTGACTGTGAAGGGAGGCTCCCCCAGCGAGTGGGTGGACTCTCTCCGAAGATGGCTGGTCAATGTCCATGATGTACTACGTGGAGGATCGTCTTCTGGTTCGGCTCAGGAAACCATTTTTATTTTCTGGAAGAGAACACACGATGAGTTGCCCCTTCAGATACCGTGAAAAAGAGTATCTACTCGTTTTTCCACTGAATCAGAGTATAGTCCGTACCGTTACCGGCTGCGACCATCAGGTCAAACAGACGGGCAGGGGTATCTATAGACCTGAAAAATCCAGATATCTATGAGATCTTCCATGTCACCATCCACTCACTATCGCTGGGCAACAAGCGGTGACACCAATGCTTTTTTCGGCCTATCGCTTGACAATTTGGCCGACTTGACACTTGCTGTCTCACTGTTGGTGACTGTCTTCAACTATCCACTTGAGTTTGCGTTGTCACATTTTGTTCCTGGGACTGCTCTTGGCGTTATCGTAGGTGACCTGCTTTTTACCTGGATGGCATTTCGTCTTGCAGAGCAGACTCGTCGAACTGACATCACAGCAATGCCCCTCGGACTGGATACACCCAGTACGTTTGGAATGGTATTTTTTGTAATCGGACCGGCCTACCTAGAAGCAACTGCAAGTGGTTTATCTGAAACTGATGCAGCTCGCCAAGCCTGGCACATTGGCATGTGCTGCATCGTAGCTAGTGGTATCTTCAAACTTTGCTGTGCACCTGTTGCCTCAAAGATACGTCAGATGATCCCTCGAGCGGCATTGCTCGGAAGCCTTGCTGCAATTGCGCTGGCGCTTATTAGCTTCCTTCCATTTGTTGAGTTGTTCTCTCAGCCAGTCATCGGTCTTGTCTCATTAGGGATTGTATTGGCAAGCCTTACAGCAAAAGTCCCTATCCCTTATCGCATTCCTGGTGCTCTTGCTGCGCTTCTTGCCGGTGGGTCAATCGCCGCTGTTGGTCATTCGCTTGGCTGGCTACCTTCAAGTGAATCCCATGCAAGTTTCGACCCTCTCTCAGCATTGTGGCCAACTGGCTGGCTAGACGTTTTCCAATTCAAATGGATCGAAGCATGGCCATTAACCTTTAAATATTTTCCAATTGTTATTCCGTTTGCTCTTGGGACTGTTATTGGCGGCATTGACTGCACTGAGAGTGCTGCTGCCGCCGGTGATGAATATGACACCCGTGGTGTTATTGCAATTGAGGGACTAGCAACACTTGTTGCAGGGATGTGTGGTGGAGTCATCCAATCAACGCCGTACATTGGCCATCCTGCATACAAGACTATGGGCGGTCGAGCAGCCTACACACTGGCAACTGCAATATTCATTGGACTTGCTGGCCTCACCGGATCCTTTGCATTGCTCTATGAACTCATTCCTGCCCCAGCGATTCTTCCAATTCTGATTTTCATTGGCCTTGAAATTTCATCTCAAAGTTTCGAGGCCACCCCAAAACGCCATTATCCCGCTGTTGCTATCGCATGCGTACCCGCGCTTGCTGCTCTCGTTATCATCCAGACTGATAAACTTGTGGCTGCAGGCGCATCTCCAGAAGGTCAGCTGGCGACCGAACTCTACAGCCTCAGGCTCCTTGCTTCCGGTTTTATTATTACGAGTTTATTGTGGGCAGGCATGACTGCTGCGCTTATCGACCGAAAAATGATTCAAGCAGCAGCATGGTGCACTTCTGCTGCAACACTTACTCTTTTCGGAATCATTCATTCTCCATTCGCTGATGGACGTATGTTTTTCCCATGGTCGATTGGGCATTTGCCGCCCGAGTCAAACGGCCGTAGTCCTTTTGAATTGATGGCTGCGTATCTGTTGCTCACGATTACTTTTGTCGGATGGGGCGTGTGGCATGCACGTCAACAAAATTATTCGAGACCATACGCTCCAGCAATCGGCGCACCACCTGGCGAGCCACCCAATGCAGACGTTCCAGCAGCTGAGTCAGAAGGCCCAGCGCTACCAGCGAACTGAGTGCCTGATAAGAAGCGAGGCTCGATGGCAAACGTCACACCGACATTATTACGGCTGTAGTCAACATTAAATCCAAAACTCATTAAGAACGATTCACCTATTCGGACAAGCTGGAAGCGCTGCCCGATGTTTGCACCCGTAAGGTCAACCGACGACCCAAAAGAACTTGCCCACTTTGGACTCATTCGATACGTATACGAACCAGTAAGAACGCTTGCATTGATTGGGCCACCAAATGACTGGTACCCCATGTAAAGACTGCCCCGAGCTGATCGGTTCAGAAGAGCCCCAACTGTGTAGAGTTGCTGACCACCGGTGAAAAAATCTACATCAGCAGTCGAAAGAATGGTTGTACGATCACCAATATGCCAACGGAAATCGTATTGCCAGAGCCCGAGGACCTGACCAAAATTCTGGCTTGTCGTTGGAAAGAACTCACCATCAATATCAAAAACAACCCAATCGACTATTCTGCGATCACCATATGGCCCTCGCTTTGTCTGCCAGCGTTGACGAGCACCAACCCTGAAGGCTGTCAAGTCATTGACCACCTCACTGGGCCCGGTTACCCAACTACCTATTCCGCGTCGAATAGCATATGAACGCGGGTCATACCGACCATTATTGGGCCCTCTTCCTGAACCAACGAAGTCAAATGGGGATGGGGCGTAGTAGGCATTTGGTGAAGGCAATGGTGACGAGGGATTTCCAAAATCAAAGAAGGCAATATTACGACGATACTGATTGATCGTATCGTCATCCAACTGATCATAGAGTGGAAATTGGTCTACGTTCTGTGTCGAATTTGCATAGGAGAACTCGGCTTCAAAGATAACTTTATGAGCTAAACCGTGAAGGTTCCAAAGACGACTCTCGACTGAATTATCTGCAGTCCACAGTGGCAAACTCGATCGCACACCAACCTGACCATACGCGCGGTCAATACTGCTAGGTGTTCGTGGCTGAAGAGGGTCGGAACCTCCTAAATCTTGCCCCCAGTGCCCAAGCTCACCCAGCGCGTACGGCACGAGTTTGACAGGCCCTGCCTGAAACGGCAGATCAATTTCCTGACGTGTAACAAGCCGCTCACCAATCGCCTGGTTTTCATAGGGTAGAAGCGTCCAAAACGAATACCCCTGGCCTGGGTTTGCTGCTCCTCGAATGTTGCTGCCGTTCGGTGCCGCAGGCCTGGCCTGGCGGACATACGCAATACTTGAATGCTCATACCACGAGAGGGCGTCTCGCAAGAGTGGCTGAGCAATCCAGTGATGATCAAGCCTTGGCCACCATTCACTTTGCGTGAAAAATGGATCAACTCGCAGACTCGTCAGTAGTCGCCACTGTCGATTATCGATGGGCCGACGCAGGTCAAGCCATGTGCGTTGTTCATACCCCTCTTCCCACTCTGCTTCATAGTATTCCTCGAGGAAATTGAAGTCACTGATCCAGCCTGCTGCACCACGTGCCTGCCATCCCGCAACCAAGTCCTGACGGTGTCTCCAGAAGGCTCGACCTCTGAAAATGTCGCTCGGGAAACCAGGATAGGTAAAGTTCCTTCGCTCAAGACCAAGATTATCAATACCATGGTCAACAACAAACCAAGCATCCGCGATTCCATTTGCGGGAGTTCCAAGCCCGAGAAACTGGGGTCGATTATAAAGAAGGGACGTACCAAAACCGGGCCCCCTCAGGCTGAGATAATCGACGTTAAAATCCCAGTCAACACCCGGCGGCGCATTCTGCCAACCAAATACCTGAAACGCATCCCAACTTGTGAGAACTTGCGTACCGAGAATCTGATCATTTTTGACTTTCAAGTCATTAATGTAGAAAGTTGGTTTCGTTGCATTGGTCGCGAGCACGGGCCACCACAAGACTGGAACACCGCCAAGCGTCACAGTGTTTCCTCGGCTTGTTATGAATTGTTGATGCTCTACCGCTGGCTCACCCGTAAGGGGGTCGATCATGGGCATACCAAACGGGCCGGGAAGAGGGACCTGGGCATCTGTAAACGTTAGTTCACGAGACCGAAACTCCCACGTTGGTATCCCCATACGACTTGTTGTGAGACCACTTTGCTGCGCAACAAAACGGCTCCGATCAACTTGACGAAGCACGTCTGCTCGTAAACGAATAAGGCCGGCGTAACTTTCAACGGGAGTGAGAACGGAAGCGCCTGTAATAACACCACTTGAACGAGGTACGTCATAAAACATACTCACCGCTTCGATCACTCGCTGCCCCTGCCGAAAAACAACATTGCCTTCCATATACAGTTCCAGCGGAGTATCTGCTGTCTGCGATGCATCTCCTCCAAGATCTGGCTGTGCCTGTCCACGGGTCCATATCACCATTCGATCAGCAGAAATATCGAGCGGTCCTGCAGGGTCAACACCGTCTACAACGAGATTAATCCCTGAGGTAATCACAGCGACCCACTCTGGCCCCGACGGACTTGGGAACCACTGTACTGCAAGAGGCATACTTGACCGAGGAAAAGCACGAAGCCTCCGACCCGCAACAATCGGTTGGTTGGATGGAATAATAGCACCGCCATTAGCTTCACCAAACTCGGCAAATTGTGCTGGCTCAACTCCTGACTCAACTCCTGGCTCGACTTCCTCTTCAGCAGAGATAAGTTCGATAGGTGATGACGGTGTGATGGAAATATCTGCTGGTGCTTCATAAATCGCCGGTTTGATTCCTGACGACACAATACTTTTAAATTCAAGATTTGGATCACGAATTATCCCGAAGCGGCCGGACCAGCGATCACTGCGAATAGTAGCGGCTTGTGCACCATCAGGCTCAGAAGAAAGACTTCTCTGTACCACAACATTTCCAGCCGTCCGAATGAGCACTGTACGAACTGGTGGACTCGCAACACCTTCATTTATTTCCTCGTGTAGAGGCTGCTGCTCAATCCAGATAACAGCCTCACGAGATTCGACTGCAGTCAGACCTTGGTGAATTTCTACACCACCGGTGAGATGCCAGACATCATACGATCCCTCAGTCCAACGGGCCGCCTGAGTGGCGGCAATGCTAAGAGGTTCCTGAGGATTTGTTGCCGGCACCTCGATTTGACCAGCCTCGGCGATAGCTGCCACTAACCCACGAGCAGGCAGGCTCGCAAGTACACCAGCCGTATCAGTAGCTGCAGGTGGCTGTGCACCTGCTGTACTCAAACACACACTGATGGTGACAAGAACCGAAATCCAGACACTCACTGTACTACCCAGCAACGTGGCCCTGGGAAGTTGTTGGATTGCCGATAGAAATATCCTCTTCGCTCCAGGTGGTCCTGGACCAAAGTGATAGTCTCCGCAATGTTCGCTATGAAAAAGGCTTTGAGGCACGCGCACCCGCTGTACCGATGCCACGAAGGCACGGCTAATTGGGAAAATAAAAATAGGTGCGGGACTATAAGGATTAGCCAAAATTCCGGTCAAGGTGTCGAAAATTTGGAGAAAATTTGGAGGATTAAGCGAACCGACCAGGTAAACTAGGTGGTTCAGTCTCATTCAGAGCTAAGCCGGAATGCCTTTTGCACACTCAAAATCAAATAGTTTTTCATGTGGGCTCTCTCGCTCACTTGTCAGGCATCGGCTCATTTTCATGTTTCTTGGCGTTGCGATTGGGCTGATATCAGTTGAACGATCCAGGCATTTGGAATACTCCCAGTCAATTGATGCAATGTTCGATCGTAGTGATTCCGCCCTTCCTCCATTCCGTCGGCTGGGAAGAACATTTGGTGCAAGTTCTGTCGTACTGGCTGTCTATGATGAGCCCGATTTATTTCAACCATCAGGATTTGCTCGACTCGATGAACTTACGCAACGGTTATCTCACATCTCTGATGTGCATACAGCGACAAGTTTAGCCACGACGCCACTCGGGGCCGGCATCATCCACACCGATACAAATCCGACTGCTGAAAACCTTGTAAAGCTAATGGAAGGATACGCAGTCGGTTCGGACCGAAAGACTGCAGCTGTCATATGTGTTCTTAGGGAAAAAAAAGAAGACCGAACCATCCAGCACGGGCGCATAGGAAAAACAATTGATGCTATCAGATCAATTATAGAGGAGTACCCGGGTGGAACGATCGCTGGCGAGCCCGTTATGCTTCGAGATGGATTTGCAATGCTACGTCGCGACGGAAATGTACTTGGCATCACAGCGGGCATTCTTGCTTCTGCTGTATTATTGATACTCTTTCACAGTGTTCGATGGCTCTTCGCACCGCTTGCTGTAGTGCTTCTCGCCTTATGGTCTACCCGTGGCTTACTTGCAATGGCTGGGCAGAAACTCACCATGGTCTCTACGATGCTTTCTGCAATGGTCACAGTGGTAGCAATCGCAACCACTGTTCACATAATCGTTGAATTCAGGCGACGACTAGAAAACGGCGAGGTACCCCAGCAAGCCCTAACAAACACAATCCAAACCCTGTTCTGGCCTATCATTGCAGCTATTATCACTGACATCATTGGGTTTGGTTCACTCATTGCGAGCGATGTCGGACCTGTTCACGATTTTGGCATAATGACCGCACTTGGTGCCGGCATGGTACTTGTTTCGGTTGGCCTTCTTGTTCCTTGGTTTGCACTTGTTGGAAATAAACGCGTGGCCCACAGCAGCACGTGGGGACAGAAGCACCTTGACAACCAACTCAATCACATCGTTTCCAGGATTACTCAACACCCAAAGCCGATACTTTCCATTTCTTTGGGATTTATTATTTTCACTGGGATCGGATTATTTCAACTCCGTGTTGAAACAGACTTCACTAAAAACTTTCGTCCAGAAAGCCCGATTGTAAAATCATATGACACGATTGAGTCACAACTTGGGGGTGCTGGTGTGTGGGACATTCTCATTCCAGTCAAGCAACCAATTGATGCTCAAACTTTAGCCCGAGTAGGCGAACTAGAAAAACGCCTCCGAAGTAAATCGACACCAAACAAGACAACTCAGGGACTCACAAAAGTACTGAGTATTGTTGATATTCTTGATGCCATTTCGCCAATTCCTCTGGCTGATTTACAGAACTCGTCAACCGGCAATATGATCGTTGGAACAGCGGTTGCCTTTTTCCAGCAACAAATGCCTCAACTTGCCACAAGCCTCATAGGCACAGACCCCTTAGACAATTCAACGTGGCTGCGGGTCATGCTTCGCGCACGAGAAAAGCAACCTGCTTCCCTTAAGCGGTCACTAATTGATCGTGTCCAGAAAACTGTCACAGAAATGTTTCCGCCAACAAAAACTACTCCTACCGGAGAAGTAACTGGTTTTTTTGTCCTGCTAGCTCAGCTTGTTGAGCGAATGCTAGAGGATCAGTGGCTTACTTTCCTGATTGCAGCAATTGGTATTTTTATCTTCCTATCATTTGGTTTTCAGAGTGTGGTTATAGGTGGCATCGCACTCATTCCAAACATCCTGCCCATTATTTTCATTCTTGGTGTCCTTGGCTGGACAGGAGAACCTATAAACATGGGAACAGCAATGATTGCAGCTGTCTCCCTTGGTCTCTCAGTAGACAGTTCTATTCATTACACAACTGCTTTTCGTCGGCAACTCTCACAGCACGGTAGCATTACCGAGGCCCTTCAATCTGCTCACCAGACTGCGGGACGAGCGATGATCTTTTCAACACTTGCCTTGGTGGTCGGCTTTCTCGCATTAACAACCAGTGAATTTATACCTACCGTCTCTTTTGGAAGACTCTCCTGCCTGACTTTATTGGGTGGACTCGTTGGGAATTTACTCGTTCTTCCAGTTCTTCTTTCCCTTGCAGCACGACGATTTCATTGGGCGAGTTGAAGCCTGATAGGCCGCCTGCCACACTCCATGCAGGCAACCCGTTGATTGATAAGAACTCTAGGAGTAAGACCCCACGATGTCGTTCGAATTTCTACATTCCTCACAAAATGATTCTACTAACTCTGCTATTGAAGCAGATCCATCTGCTGTACCAGCTCGCTTCGAGGCTGATGTCCTTGTCACATTTTTTGAGTCTGATGGTCTTCGTGGACCAGTTATAGAAATTGACGAAGCAACAGGCGGACTCCTCCAGAGACTTCACGAACAAGGAGAGATTACGGGGAAACGCTATGAGTGTATTCCTGTCTATGCCCCTGCAGGCCTTGCCTGCAAGCAATTACTTGTCGTTGGCATTGGGTCTCACAATGAGGTTGATGCTGGTGTGCTATACGAGGCCTCCGGAACTGCAGCACGACGACTGTCCGGTAAACCACGAGCAACTGTCGGCTTTCTAGCTGATGGCAACTGGTCAAACGAGCAGCTTGAACAAGCTGTTGCAGGAGCAACAATGGGCGTTTCTGGCCAAGACTTATATCGATCAGAAAAACACCAAACCCCTTTTGAAAAAACAGTCTGGTTACAAGCTCCCGTGGAAGTTGTCCAGCGAGGTCATATTATTGGCGACGGCATAAAACTCGCGCGACGCCTCGTCAATATGCCACCAGATGACCTTTACCCAGAAACATTTGCTGAAGAAGCAGCAACGATAGCAGGCCGGGTTGGACTTGAGATTGAAATCTGGGATCAGGCTCGCCTTGAGCGAGAACGTTGCGGAGCATTGCTTGCCGTTGCCCGAGGCAGCACCCGTTCACCTCGCATCGTTCTTTTGCATTACAGAGGCCCCGGGTGCAATGACACTGATCCAAAGGTAGCTTTTGTCGGGAAAGGCGTCACATTTGATTCTGGAGGTCTTTCTCTAAAGACTTCAGAGGGAATGCTTGCCATGAAATGTGATATGGCTGGAGCTGCCGCAGCACTTGGCACCATCGCAGCGATAGCAGCACTAAAAATTCCAGTACACGTAGTCGCTGCTGTAGGGCTCGTTGAAAACATGACTGGTGGGAATGCGTACAAACTCGGCGACGTAGTGACTGCACGAAGCGGAACAACAATTGAAATTCATAATACAGATGCTGAAGGACGCGTTGTTCTTGCAGATGTACTCGACGTTGTAGCTGACCTCAAGCCAGGCTGTATTATCGATGCTGCCACGCTGACCGGAGCATGCATGGTAGCTCTTGGTCGGGATATAGCTGGTGTCTTTACAAATAATCAGTCGTCTTGCGATGTTCTTAAGGATGCAGCACACTCGGTTGGTGAAAAAGTCTGGCAATTACCGATGGACAAAGATTTCGATAGCCAAATCCTTAGTGATGTAGCAGACATAAAAAATGTTGGTGATGGTCGACTTGGTGGTGCAATCACTGCAGCAAAACTCCTCGAGCGATTCGTCCGTGGCATCCCTTGGACACATGTTGACATCGCTGGGCCAGCGTTTGCTGACAAACCAAGGCCTTCAATCGCAGGCGGTGGTACTGGATCAATGGTTCGCTCTTTTATTGAGTTCACAAAACGAATCATATCCTAGAAAGAGGGCTAACGATCACCCTTGGGAGAAAACCTGTAATGACACACGTTTTTCACTCAGAAGACGAATCTCTTATTGAGATGATGACTTCACCCCAACAAGCTTTCGAGTTCTTCAACTAGTTCACCGAACCTCGTTAAGGCTAGCCCTACTGGCTCAGGGGTCTCAAGATCCACACCAGCATCGCGAAGCAAATCGAGCGGCCATTTCGAGCACCCGCCACGTAAGAATTGAAGATATGCGGCCAACTCTTCTGGTCCTCCTTCAGTGACACGCTTTGAGAGTGCGATGGATGCTGACAGTCCTGTTGCATACTTATAGACGTAAAAAGCTCGGTAAAAGTGAGGTATACGCAGACTCTCGATTTCGAGTTCTTCATCAATTGCGAAGCCCGATCCAAAATAATCTGTAAGAAGTTCTCGATAGAGTGTTCGGATTTTTTCGAGGGTCAGCGGCTCACCGGATTCAACCGAAGCGTGACTCATGCGTTCGAACTCGGCAAACATAGTCTGTCGTATGATCGTTCCGCGAATAGCATCTATTTCCCGAGAAATAATTGCAGCCTTCTGCTTGGGCGAATGTGCCTTGGACAGAAGATGGCGAGTGAGTAGCTGCTCATTGAAAGTACTGGCTACTTCAGCAACAAATATCGTGTACCCGGCATATTGAAATGGCTGCGCATCAGCTGACAGTCGAGTATGCATTGAATGACCGGCTTCGTGAGCCAATGTAAAGACGTGCTCAATAACATCTTCCTGAAAATTCATCAGAATATACGGATCGGAATCATATGTTCCTGAACTGAAGGCACCTGACTGCTTACCAACATTCGGGTATCGATCACACCATCGACCTCTCAACCCGGCCTCAAGCTGATCACAATATTCTGCCCCAAGTGGCTGGAGTGATGTCGTAATTTCTTGCACTGCTTCATCCCACGTGTGCCTTTGCTCAAGCTCGGGCACGAGAGGCACATAACAGTCATAATGATGAATCTCATCGAGACCAAGCAGACGGCGACGCAACTCGTAATAGCGATGGACAATCGGAAGATGCGCTCGCACCGCAGCGATTAACTGATCGTAAACTGCAAGCGGAACATTATCCGCAAATAATGCTGCCTCAACAGCTGATGAATGGCGCCGGACTTTTGCAGCGTATACATCACGTTCATTCGATCCAGAAAGTGTTGCTGCAAGTGTATTCGCATGGCACTCATATTGAGCATAGTACTGATGGAAAGCGGCCTTCCGCACCTCAGGGACTGAATCATGCAGGAGCGTCGTAAAGGTGGCATTTGAGAGTTCAAGCTCATCACCTTTGCCGTCTGCAATGGTGCCAAACTTCATATCAGCATCAGTCAATTGCCTAAAGACTTTCCCTGCAGTACCGGCAAAGGTACCTTGCATGGCCAGTATTCTTTCTTCGGGCTCAGAAAGCACGTGAGGACGATTTCGAACTACTCGCTCAAGCATCAGGCAAAATGGCTGGAGTACAGGTTCTTTAAGCCACGCCTCCAGAACAGATGGCTGTATCGCCATAATTTCTGGCTGCAGGAAACTGGCCAACTCTCCAGCTTTGGTAGCCGCATGCTGAAAACGCCCCATCATTCTTTGAGCAGGCGTTGCCGCAGTATCTTCACTCATGCGCAGATGAGCATATGTACCGAGACGGTCAGCCTCACGATCTATCTCCATGTCAAAAATGAGGCATTCAGCAAGTTTTTCAGCCGAATCACCGAGTGTTCCGACGTAATCACGAAAAAGTGGAATACGTTTTTCCCATTCGAGAAGCGCCGCATCCCACTCCGCATCAGATGCAAAAAGACTGTTTAAATTCCATGTATCGCCCTCTTGCACATCGGTACGCTTTGGCAATGCTTTCATTTTTTTTCCTACGAGAACTTCCACATATGACTAAAGCCTCCAAACACCACTACCCCAAGCCAGGCCGCCACCAAAACCACAAATCAATATTGTGCTCCCAGGACCTATTCGTCCAGCACGCCAGGCTTCATCGAGAGCAAGGGGAATAGATCCACTCGACGTATTTCCGTAACGGTCAAGATTGACAAGAAATTTGTCTTCCTTCAATCCGAGTGACGACCGAATACCATCAATGATCCGCAAGTTTGCCTGATGCAGAATAAATAGATCGATCGACTCCATCGACTCACCTGAGTAATCTACTACCTGCTGAACGTTTTCTTCAACAAGACGGATTGCCCATTTAAAAACAGACCGTCCATCCATTTGCATGTAGTGTTCGCCAGCTGCGACACCCTCTACCGTCACTGGCCGCCGAGTGCCACTCATGGGACAGACGAGTAAATCAGATCCACGACCATCCGAACCGAGAGACCAGGCAAGCAAACCCGTATCTTGTTGATTTTCTTCTACCCGTTCCAAAAGAACAGCACCAGCACCATCGCCAAAGAGCGGCCAGGTCTTTATGTCCGTCGGGTCCACAACTCGTGAATTTGTATCAGCTCCGATAACCATCGCAAGTTTACTCGACCCCGTCGCAAGAAATTGCCCTGCTGTTACGAGCCCATAAGCAAAGCCCGCACAGGCTGCTGTTATATCCATCGCCGGAGCATCGAGGCCAAGCTTTTCCTGGACTATACAAGCTGTGGAAGGAAGGCTTGTATCGGGCGTAAATGTTCCGAGCACAAGAAGATCAACTTGATCACGAACATCACCGCATGCAGCAAGTGCTTGCTCAGCGGCTTCAACAGCGAGGTCACTCGTTGCCATCCGAGGATCAACGTGCCGCCGCTCCTGTATGCCCGACCGACTTAGAATCCATTCGGGGTCACAGCCAAGATGCCCCAAATCCGCATTTGTCACAACTCGCTCCGGAACGGCACTACCCGATGAAAGAACGCGAAAACCAAGAGCTCGACCGAATCGTGATGGCCGAGGAGAAGTAAGTATTTCGGACATCGGGTTCTCGTTGAAACAAGCTTCAGTGAAATGAATTATGGACTGAAAAAGGAACTAGAATAATCATCTATCTCTTATTGAATCGCCGGCCCCGTCGGTCCCGGTGCAGCGTCACTTTCAGGCTCGACTTTTGCCTTGATTACCGCCTCACGATTTAAATGAATTTTTTCGAACTCTTCGTCAGAAACAATGTAGTACCAATCAGCGAAGCGACCGTTGAGTTCTTCCACTCGCTTCTTGCCATTAACTACTTTTTCGTCAAATGATTCCTGCTTACGACGATTTTCACGTTCCACTTGACGCCGAGCTTCAATCGCTTTCTGCATCGCCGCTTCAGCTTCATCCGCTTGTTTTAGAAGGTCTGCTGCTGTTGCATTCGAATCAGCTGAGTCTTCCCCACCACTGCTTGCTTCCTCCTCGGTCTTCTCATCATCACTTTTTTGATCTTCTGGCTCTTCTCCGCTATCGGCATCTTCATCATCTTCCTCCGGAAGCGATGGCAGTTCTGCTAGTTCAGGCTTTTCCAACAAATCTTCATTAAACTGAGCCATCACAAGCAGGTACCGCGCAGCCTTCTCGGCTAACTCTTCGGCAGCATCACTTTCCTCATCACCAGCCCCTGCTCCGCCAGGCTCCGTAACAGTTGTGCCGGCGCCAAACCGCAAGACATACTCAACGCCATCTTTCATACCAATAACTGTCTGCCCCTCTGTCGAAAGAATGACCCCAGACGGCAGTGGAAGAAAACCCCTTTGCTGCAAGGAAGACACAGCTTCAACATCATTCACAAAACTCTCGGCAGCTTTCAAATCTGCACTAAGACCAGCCGGTTTTCGTGCAACGTCAATTATCTGCAAATCACCCAAGGCATTGCGAAGATCATTGAGTTTTGTCGAGTCTACTTCTTCATCATCTTTTAACTTTTCAGAAACCGGTTCTTCCGAGTCTTTATTGGGAAAGGTTTCGAGCGACACCAACTGCCATGAGGACTCTTTATCGTTATAAGCCAACTGCATTTTTTCGTTGCGTTGCTGACGAACTTCAAGCCGTCCATCAGACTCAACAGCAGCGAGAGTATAATTATCAAGCTCAACCGATCGAACATCCCATGGAGTCAATTTGAGTAGGTCTTTTTCAATCCAATCCCCGAATCGAGTCGTGAACTTTGACGTATCGAGTTCAACGCGATAGACGGGGTCTTGCCCTGCCTTTCGAACAAAACGAAGTCGTCGACTGCCACTTCCTACCCCGGCCTGCCTGTCCTCTTTCCCGATAACAAGTCGAGCGATCTTACTTCCGGAAGCATCACGTATCTCGATTAATTGACCAACGCCAGTCATTCCTGGCTTGATTTTATCCTGATCTGGCTCAATAACTCCGTAGACCTCGTGATCAGCTGCTCGCTCAGTCACAACATCCAACGCCTTTAGATCAACGAGTTCGGTCGCAGCGGCTGCGAGCTGCTCTTTGGCATCAGCCGGATAGTTCTGATGGGAGGGCAACACCCACACTCCACCCGATTTAACGACCTTAAACGGATAGAGAGTCGCCAACTCATCGTCGTAGCGAATGATTTCAAGACTCGCTGCCTTCTCAGCATCTGTTAATGCTGGAAAGAGAACACGCTCAACTGCAGGTTTCAGCGTCGCTGGCTTGAAACGTGGCTGCACAGCCCAACCTAAAGCTAACAGCAACAATCCAGCACCAAGAAAGACCGCCGTCTTGCGAATTGCGGGGTCACGTGTTTCCGAGACACTTTCCATGTTCATTTTGTTCTTCTACTCCAAATAAAAATCTACCGAAGGCGTGACTTTGACACACCCTCACGTTCTTGGCTTCTACGACGGAAAAAGACGAAAAAAGCAACGACAAGTGGTGGTATAGGGGGCAACATCACGGCCAGCCATTTTTGCCAATCCTGCTCTCGTCGTATTGTTGCCTCGAGGGATCGCTCTACCTGCTCAATTTCAGCATCTCTCTTGCGCTTCAGTTGTTCAAGTTTTGTATCAAGCCTTCGTTGGGCTAACCGCTGACGACTCGCCAACTGTTGCACCGCCTGCATCGCAGCCTGACGATCGGTACTTCCGCTTGATTCCATATCCTCGATCTTCTTTTCAAACTCTCCGACTTCCTTTTGCATTTCTGCATTCGCACTCTGCTCTGCTTTATCGAATTCCGCAATATATTTCTGCCTTTGGTCATCGGCCATCTCACGAGCATCGGCAACAGTGTCTTCGATCCGTTCAAGCGTTCGATGTTTTGGCTTTCGCTTTCGGATTTCAAGAAAACGTTTGTCACCGGAAAGTGTATCCAGCACATTCAAGACGAAGGTGACATTATCAAAGTTAAGTCCAAAGACTTCATCCGGACGATTCCTCAGGCCAAAAATCTGGGGACCCATGAGATCAATATCTGCAACAACAATGGCCCGAACCAGCGTTGAATCTCCTTCCTTAGACGAATCTTCCGCACCGTCGGCAGCACTTTGAACTCCTGGTAGTTCACGATCAATCGCCGCCGCAAGAACCATAGCCTGGCTACCAGGCTTCTCAAAGATTCTTAACTGACGCATATCTCCGCGATTTCCCAAAACTTGCTCGACTTCAATGGTGCCTGAACGTGTCCCGGTTGTGACAAGTGGCGTCCATTCCAAATTCACTTTTTCATCTTTAGATAATGCTCCCGGGAAAGGAAAAAGAACTTCTTGTAGCCCGCTCGTGATTGGATTGGCCTGATTGAAACTCCGAGATGCACCACCTTCCGCCTCACCCAATTCGGCATCAATAAAAACAAACTCACTGGGCAGTTCCAATTTTGGATGAGGATTGTAATCTTGCCAGACCACATAGGGCGACGAGCCCATTTGCCCCATGAGCGGACGGCTGCTTCCAGCGGCAAGCTGAAGCCCTAATACATTCCAAAGTTGGCTAAGGTCACCTTTGGGCTGACTTTGTTGCTGAAACATAGCCATCGGACCACCACCCCCACGACGCGGCTGAGACGTCCCAGGAACACCGTTCATCAAGACGGGTAACGGATCCTCAAAAATTGCAACCGGCTGCCCAGAACGAACTGCAGCTACAAAATTATTCATCTGCTCTGGACCAAGACTTGATGGCTGAACAACCATTAGCACGTCGTATGTTTCTGTAATAGGAGCAGCAGGATCCACTTGCACAACTTCATACTGCTTCTCAAGCTCCTCGAGAACTGGCTGCCGAGGACGCTGCTGCCCGCTAGCCATATCAAAGCCACCAAAAAGATCTGCATCTGTTGTCACTACCCCCAGACGCTTTCTCTTCTGCTCTGCTACCGTACAGATCGAGCGAATTAATTCGTACTCAACAGGCGTACCCCGATCAAAAAATGGAACTATGACTTTCTCGAGGCCACACGTAAACGCGCAGCCAAGAAAAATATCTTCATCTCGAAAGGCACCCCGCTCACGCGAAAGGACGGTCACTGGCTCAATGCCAAACTGCTGACTTGCCAAAGAGGCCGCTTCTGTTTTTGTTTCGGTTTCTACAACATCAACTCGCAGTTTTCCGCCACTAAGACGCTGAAACTGCCGCAACATATTAAGAAGGGTAAGACGCGTCTGGGCATAGTCTTCGGGCACGGCCGGACTTACGTAGGCAGTGACTTCAATCGCCTGCTCAGTTTTTAAGTCTGCCAAGAGTTGCTTGGTATCGCGGGACAACGAACTGATCTGCTCGGCAGAAAGATCAGCCCGCACATCATACGCACGTAAGGTAAGCACGACTCCAAGAGCAGCAACAGCAAGTCCAGCGGTACGCACCACGAAGTGAGTACCCATCCTTGCACCATCTCGTCGCCCCGTCCAATGACGCCGGCCTATCAGAACCATTGAGATATAAAGACATACCGTCACGATACCAAGGAAGTAGCCTACGGCTGAAAGACTTACGATGCCACGACCAAAATCAATGAAGTTCTCGGCGAGACTCCAAGACCGAACAACTGCTGCTAGCTTTGGTCCCATCACACTGCTTGCCTGATCAGCAACAACCAAAGGAGCATTTAATGCCAAGCCCAAAATAAACGATACGGTCAGGTTACTTGTTAAGAAACTTGCAACCATACCGATCGCCAGCATAGCCAAGCCAACAAACCAATATCCAAGATAGTTTGTAAGAAAGAGTCCTGGGTCCGGGTTGCCCCAGATCTGCAAGATAACCAGATTGCACAGACATGAAAAAATGAGCGACACTGTATAGATACCAACGGCCGAGAGATATTTCCCTACCACAACCTCGATATCACTCGCGGGTATAGTCAGGATTAATTCGTCGGTTCCCTGCCGGCGCTCATCAGCCCACACGCTCATCGTGATGGCTGGAATAAAAACAAGCAATATATACGGCAGGTAGCGATTGAGCTGGTCAAGATTCGCGAGATTGGAATTGAAAAATTCTGGTGGCCAAAATGCAGCAAGAGAACCAAGAAGAACGAATACGCATATAAAGACGTACCCGGTTGGATTCGAAAAATAAGAAACAAAATTCCGTTTGAAAACTGCATCAAGAACATACCACTTCATTGCCAACTAATTCCTCTCTCTACAAGTCAATGACAGTCCAAATTTGTAATTCTTAAAACACGCCTCAGGTCACCAACTACGAAATGAAGCACCTTGCTCACAAAAAGTCTCCGTCACTGCAAACCAAACCACACTTTCATTTGCAGTTCATGACGCTCGTGTTAATTCATAAAAACGTTCATCGAGTCGCTCACCACCAGCAGTGAGTTCTGCCGGAGTACCATCGAACCGCATGCGCCCTTCTGCAATGAGAATAACCCTATCGGCCATAGCTTCTACTTCCTGCAGAATATGAGTGGAAAGTAAAACTGTTTTCTCCTGCCCGAGTCTGCGAATCGTTTCTCTCACTTCACGGATTTGATTTGGATCAAGCCCACTCGTGGGCTCGTCAAGAATCAAAACATCCGGCTCGTGCAAAAGAACCTGCGCCATACCAACACGCTGGCGATAACCTTTAGACAGCTTACCAATCGCTTTCCCAATAACACTCCCAAGTTCACACTGCTTCACCACTGCCTCAATTCGATCTTCCCGATACGGTGACTTTAGCCCGCGAGCGTCAGCAAAAAACTCGAGTAAGGTCCGTGGTGTCATATCCGGGTAAAGTGGCCCGTTCTCTGGAAGATAACCAAGTTTTTTTGATGCTGAAAGTCGATCAACAGACATGTCATACCCAGCCAGCATCGCTCGCCCTGCAGAAGGAGCAAGATAACCAGTAAGCATCTTCATTGTTGTGCTTTTACCGGCACCATTCGGCCCTAGGAAGGCGACGATCTCACCACGCGGAACACGAAATGAAATATCTTCCGCCGCAATGAAACTTCCGTAGTACTTACAGAGACCACTTGCTTCTATCATCGCGTCAGAAATGCCCGACCCGCTATCGCTTGTATCCTTCGATGATTTACTGGCTATTGCCGTCATATCTCATACTCAATTCAGTCGTATCAAACAGTTGATTCTCAGTTTCCCAATGGTTGTCACCAAGGAAACCTTTACTTCATTCCATTTTTATCGATTCTCTCTGGCAAACAATCCCCTGCTCCCAAAACCGCCGGGGAAATCGATTCGACAGCCGTCTGCCATGGATCTGGCACCTCTCGTTGCCAGCAGAGATGCACCCGCCAATCATCTGACGTCCCAGGGTAGTCCGATCTTACATGAACGCCTCGAGTTTCGGTTCGAGCTAACGATGCGTAGATCATAAGCCTTCCTACCTCGAGGAGATTCTGCAACTGCCATCCCTGAGGCCCTGAAAATTGCCTGGGTAAAACATATCGACACCAGCCGTCAACTGTTTGCAGGGCCTCTTGCAGCGATTCTCCTGATCGCTCAACACCTACATGTCGCCACATCAGGCTTCGCAAAGAATTTCGAATGTCGGAGAGATCTAGCGGCTCTGCTCCAGGAACATCAACTGGATCGACATCATCTGCATGGGTAATAACCGGGACTTCAAGGTCATTCTCACTCTCATTTCCTTGATCTGCTCTCTCGAGTTCATGCGTTACCTGTTCACCCGCACGGCTACCAAAAACAAGACCCTCTAAAAGACTATTGCTGGCCAGTCGGTTGGCGCCGTGTAAGCCACTTGAAGCAACCTCACCTGCCGCAAAAAGATGCGGGATCGATGTCTGGCCATTTGGGTCTACTGCTACTCCACCAATCATGTAATGGGCCCCCGGCCGAACAGGAATTCGATCGTTGGCAAGATCAAGACCAAACTTGCGACAGATTTTATCCATGCCTGGAAACCTTTGCCGCACCATCTTGCTTTCAAGATGAGAAAGGTCGAGATACACGTTTGAATGTGACGTGCGACGCATCACTTCTGTGATTGCCTGAGAAACAACATCACGAGGCGCTAGTTCAGCACGTGCATCGAATTCAGGCATGAATCGATGCCCATCACGATCTACTAAATATGCTCCTGCGCCGCGTACTGCTTCGGTAATAAGACTTCGACTACCGCCGGCAATATAGAGCACCGTTGGGTGGAACTGCATGAACTCCATGTCACGGACAACCGCACCCGCTCGCCACGCGAGTGCGATACCATCTCCACTAGCGCCCGCTGGATTTGTGGACTCACGAAATATCTGACCAGCTCCACCCGTTGCCAAAATAGTCTTCCTGGCCCAAATCATCGTCTTCCCTCGCTGTGGATGCCACACAAGCGCACCCCGACATACCCCTTTGTGTGTGACCAGGTCGATAGTGAAAGTCTCTGGCCAAACATTAATATTTTGTGTGCTTATGGCTTGTTGAATAACAGCTCGCATCACTTCGCGGCCCGTGGCATCTCCAAGGGCATGCACAATCCTGTGATGGCTATGCCCCCCTTCTTTACCAAGTTCAAGTTCACCGTCCCGTTGATCAAACTTGGTACCCCACTGAATCAACTCAGCAATTCGGGCTGGGGCCTCACGAATAATCGAGTCGACAATTTGAGGGTTGCAGAGATCGCCACCAGCAGAGATCGTATCAGCGATATGGTTATCAAACCGATCAGCTGGATCAATGACACTCGCGATACCGCCCTGAGCCCATTGGCTCGATGAATCATCCAGATTATCTTTGTTGATAACCAACACTGAACGGCTGGATTCAACGGCCAAAGCAGCCCGAAGCCCTGCAAGGCCGCCACCAAGCACAAGTACGTCGGTGAACCAATGTGGCACTCGCCGGCGATCAAAGGCAACTAAGTATCGGGGCCCAGCACATTCACTGCTCATTCACATCCACCTGACGACTACTGGCACCTTTCAGAAAAGCCTTAAACCTTTCACGATACTCATACGGGGGCTGCGTGCGACGACTCTCAACCTGAACACCCTTTGAATCTTCTTCTATTTGACGAGAAGACCTGACCCTGTCTGGTCGTAGACCCAAGCTACGCAGTGTCTGCTCAAAAGCTCTCTGTTGCCGCGGATTACCGTTTACAGCATCTTTTTGCATATTGTCCCACCGTTGCAAGAACGCCTTTGCTTGCTCTCGTGTCCAACCAAGTTCTTTGAGCATCTCATCGTCTGTGGTACGAATTGAGTCACGGAGATGGTCCAGTGCAAGATCTGTTGCCTGACGTACCGCAGAAAGATTCTGGGGCTCTGCATTCACAACATCTGGTGAGGGTGTGTCACCTCGTGCTTTTCCTGTCTCTTGAGGCCCTCCACTCATACCGCCAGAACCTGAACTACCACTTCCTTCGCTTGAGCCCGATCCACCGCCTGTGTTACTTGCACCATCATCAGTTCTGCTCCCGCGTCCGTCACTACTAGATTGCTCTGTAGCATTGCTGTCGGTACCGACCGCTTGAGATTGAGCTTGCTCTCCCATGTTCCCGGCTTCATCTGTCGTCGGCCGACTGTTGGCACCCATCCCTTCAGTCTGACTGCCTTGTGATTGAGAACCCTCACCTGATTGAGAACCCTCACCTGATTGAGAACCCTCGCCTGGCTGAGAAC
>JBDOMQ010000290.1:0-4919 GCA_039831725.1 Pirellulales bacterium | reverse complement strand
CACTTCGGCAATAATATCAAGACCATTTGGAAGTCGCTCATGACGAAACTGCATCAGGTACCTCCAATGGGTCGCGGCCCAAGGAAACAGTAGTTATTTCCGTGAGAGGATTGTTGGCGAGCCAATTCTCGATGCTTTCAACTGTAAGCTTATCGAGTCGCTCTAGATCCTCAGCAAGAGTGCGGATGCGTCCAAGGTGAAACCATTGCCTGGCCATCGCGCCTGCTCGGGCTGCTGTTGATTCTTGCTGCATGACAAGCCCGCTTTTTGCACGGGCCTTCACTCGGTCAAGTTCATCATCAGTGATAGTCCCTGGAAGAGACTTAATTTCATGAAGCATAACATCTAGTGTTTCCTGGGCTCGATCTGCGGTGGTTCCAGAGTAAGCCATTGCTGCGGCGAGATCTCGCTGAGTTTGGTAGCCCGCAGAGACGCTGTAGCATAACCCCCTTTTTTCGCGAACCTCTGTGAAGAGCCTGGAACTCGAACCTCCACCAAGTACTGCGAGGGCCGCCGTTGCCTGGAGTGAATCTGGGTCACGGTAGGGCGGGACGTCCCAGGCCAGTGCGATATGAGTCTGTTGCGAATCGTAAGGAACATGACAAATCTTGTGACCTCGATCTCCAGTAGATATCGCTTCAGTCGGCTGTCCTTGCCAGTCACTAAAAAGACTTTCGATCTGTTTCACGAATTCAGGCCAGTCTAGTCGTCCGGCTGCAGAGACAATCATGTCTTGTGGTTGAATAAACGTGTCAACAAAATTTTTGACATCGGAGTGGCTCAGTTTGGCGACGTCAGCCGAGGTGCCCTCGCTCGGAAGGCCCCATGGAGATGGGTAGTGTGCTTTTCGTAGCGCAAGCATGGTGCGATGTGTTGGGTCATCTTCGGTTCCAGCGAGGTTTTGCAGAACGACCTGACGGGCTGGATCAAACTGGTGTTGGTCTAAAAGTGGGCGACGAAGTATGTCGGCATAAATTTTCAGTGAATCTGGTAGTTGTCGAGAGACCATCGCCCCAGCAAAACTGCCATGGCTCATTGAAACTGACTGTGACCACTGAACGCCGGCGTTGTCGAGTGCTGCAATAAGTTGTTTGCTATCACGATCGCCGGCCCCCCGGAGCATGAGTTCACCGGCAAGGGTTGCAAGGCCACAACACGAACGATCAGTTTTTCGCGTACCAAGTGAGTCGTAAATACTGCCAGCAGCGACATGGAAAGACACGGAGACAGATTCAACACTCGGCAAGAACTCGCCGAGTAAGATGATTCCGTTGTCGAGAGTAGCCGTCTGAAGAGTCTGCTTCACGAATATTTGCTTATGCCATACGGACAAGTGATCACACAGGGGACGACGTGATCAGCGGTTTTGATGCACGAACTGGCACCATGTGAAGATCCTCGTCGTTCTCTGATTCTGCCACATCCGGAGGTGTTTCCGCCACTGTTAACTCCCCAACCACGGAGGAAACCATTGTTGCGATCACGTTCTGCTTACTGTTCTTCGATGAATTGAGTTGGGTGTTTTCCTGACGCAGGCGGCTCGCGGGAAATCCGAGCGGTAGAGGATCAATAGACGAATCGGCCTTATCTCGGAAGAGTGTCGAATCGACTGGTTTGTAGACTGTTTTTGATCGCTTGAAGCCAAGACGCTGATAGAGCCTGATTGCAGCAATGTTTTCTGCAGTCACCTCAAGGTTTACTTGGTAGGCACCTGCGGTTTCAAAACCAGACAGTGCCTGTTCTATCAAGACGCTTCCCAGCCCGCCGCCTCGTTGAGAAGGCACAATCCCAATATTCTGAATTGATCCGATTCCCGACCGATCAAGAACGCCTTGGATTGTTCCACACCATTCAAGGGGTGCAAACCGAGTTTCTTCCAGCGTTCTGAAACGATCAATCTGTCGGGCAATCAGCCAGGTTGCATCGGGCAGGAAGCCAGGTTTTCTGCGAATTTCCTGCATCAGCCTCCGGCAGCCTGAAAGTTCACCGAGGCAGGGGAAGACCTGGGCATCAATTTCCTGATGGAAGGCTTGATATTTCGTACGGGCGTGAACATCAATAAGGGCCTCGTTCCATGGAACGAGTTGGTAGCCGAACGGCAGTGGTGCCGAGGGCACATTCGATCTGGGAAGATCGATTTCCATTCGGAATCGTTTGCAGTAACCCGAGTCCATGAGGAACAACCTCTTCCTTCAGAATCGCATAACACCTTGTCTCTGAACCTAAGACTGCATGACCTTTGCGTCAACGCGCTGGTTTTAACAAATCAATTTTCCGCATAAAACAGTGCTGTGGGTCAAATTACGGTGATCAAGCGGGTTATTCCGGTGTTCCCGTCTGGTTTTGACCGAATCGCAGCCATGACGAAAGTAGGATACACTTTTTCGAGCACCCAAAAACTGTTTTTTGAGAGGTCAAAAAAAGAAATGCCGCGAATCTTCTCCATTGTTTTGATTTTTTTGTTGCTCTTCACGTCATGGAATAGTTCAAAGGCTGCATCGCCTGTTCGTGTTATCGCTACAACGACAGTTGTTGCAGATTTGGTGGAACAGGTGGGGGGTGATCTGGTCGTAGTTGAAAGCCTCATGGCAGATGGGGTGGACCCACATTCCTATCGAGCAACACCGCGAGACATCGACAGACTTGGTCGTGCTGATCTAATTGTTGCCAACGGGCTTCATTTGGAAGGAAAGTTGGCAGAACTTCTGAAGCGAATTGGCCACAGGCGGCCGTTTGTAGCTGTTGGCAATGCAGTGCCAAAAAATGAATTACTTTCCATCGGAAATGATCTGTTTGATCCACATATCTGGTTTGATGCAAAACTCTGGAGTTACTGCCCGTCCGCGGTTGCTGATGCGCTGGCTCAGCTGGATTCCAAGTCTGCTGCGACATATCGGCAGCGAGCTGACACGTATTCCGAAGTTCTCTTGGAACTCGATAAGAATGTCAGGAGAAAGTTCAAAGAGATTCCTGAGCAGCGCCGGGTGCTTATTACTGCCCACGATGCTTTTCGCTACTTCGGCAGGGCATACGGGCTTGAAGTCATTGGAATTCAAGGAACGAGTACAGAAAGTGAAGCGGGCCTTGCTGACATGAATCAATTAGTCGAATTGGTTGTCCAGCGTCATATACCAGCCGTGTTCGTTGAGACGAGCGTGTCTGATCGCAATGTTACCGCATTAATCGAAGGGGCTGCCGCTCGCGGGCACGCTGTCCGTCTCGGAGGAAGACTCTATTCCGATGCATTAGGGCCCGCTGGAGGAGACGGTGATACACTTAAGCGTGCATTGCTTTCAAACGTTGACACAATCATTGGGGCACTCCGTGTAACGAGTCCATCGCAGAGTATTGTGGAGTAGCCCCCTTTATTCTGATACGAGTTCGCTGCGAAAGAGATGAACCTGAATGGCTGGAAATAACTCTGCTTCGGAGGTGGCTGGCGACAATCCAATGCTGGAGTGGCACGACCTCACGGTTGCGTATGGGCGTCGTCCAGTCTTGTGGAATGTTGACTTTGAAATACAAGACCCGTGCCTCTTCGGAATTATTGGCCCAAATGGTGCAGGCAAAAGTACGTTGCTCAAGGCAAGTCTGGATCTTGTGCGAAGAGCTGGTGGAAGCGTGCGATTCTGGGGGCAACGGCTCGCGGAGGTCCGTTCTAAAATTGCCTATGTTCCTCAGCGAGAAACGGTTGATTGGGACTTTCCGGTAAGCGTTATGGATGTTGTCCGTATGGGTGCAACATCAAGGCTTGGCTGGTTTCAACGAGGTGGGAAACATGAGCGTGATCTGGCTCTTGCAAGTCTTGATCACGTCGGGCTTGCTGATTTTGCAGGTCGACAAATAGGGAAACTCTCAGGAGGGCAGCAGCAGCGTGTCTTTTTAGCACGAGCGCTTGCTCGTGAGGCCGACATCTATCTTCTCGATGAGCCCATGGCAGGTGTCGACGCTGGATCACAGGAGCAGATATTCAGCATTCTTGCTGAACTGCGAGATCAGGGGAAATTAGTTGTTGCAGTGCATCACGATATACGCACGGCTGCCGAATGGTTTGATGCAGTCGCACTTATTGATATGCGTCTTGTTGCGGCCGGTCCAACGGCTGAGGTGCTTACGCCGGAAAATTTAACGATGACGTATTCCGGTCGCCTCAGCATTCTGGATGAAATTGGTGAGGCAGTGGAGCGGGGAGGCAGGACATCATGATCCATGTGACTGTTGCGATGGTTTTCCTTCCATATAACACCCTTATTGTTGCTGCTGGTGTCGCAGCAGTTGGTTGTGCCGCAGGCGTGATTGGTACGTTTGGCGTCCTGCGAAAGAGAGCCCTTGTCGGTGATGCTGCAGCGCATGCAACGCTTGTAGGAGTCGCATTAGCCTTGCTTGTTACGGGGCAGCGTGATCTTGCTGTACTTCTTATCGGTGGGCTGGTCTCAGCCATGGTTGCTATTATTCTTTTGGTTCTGATTCGGAAGTTCACCCGCACACGTGATGATGCAGCGACTGCGATTGTTTTGAGTGTTTCATTCGGGCTCGGGATTACATTGATTTCGGGAATGGTGAGTCGTGGAATTCCTGGAAGTGGTGGCTTGGAGCGGTTTCTGCTCGGGCACACGGCATCGCTGACGGCCAATGATGCACTCTTACTTGGAACCGTTTCGGTTATCAGTGTCTTGTGCATCGTGGTTGGTTTAAAGGAAGCAACAATGGTTGCTTTCGATCCGGATTTTGCCGCGGCAGCCGGATGGCCCGCAGCGATCCTAGATCTTGTGCTGATTGCTCTTATTGCGGTGATGGTTGTTGTGGGACTGCCAGCAGCTGGGGCCGTCTTGGTAACAGCGCTTGTAGTTATTCCCCCAGCCGTTGCTCGGCAATGGACCGAACGGCTTATTCCCATGCTTGTTATCGCTGGTATGGTT
>JBDOMQ010000008.1:0-4931 GCA_039831725.1 Pirellulales bacterium | reverse complement strand
GTCGAGTACTTTTTTGTGAGAACGTGTTGTCGCTCTTCCAGATTGCTGATCTGAGTTCGTAGCGAACTCAATGAAGGTGCAGACTGCCGAAAGATTGATAGCAACTTTTCTCGAGTGTCCTCACTCCAGTGCGACTGGTCTTCTAGCAGAGCCGCAGCAATAACATCATTCCACTTACTTTGGGGATCATGCCCCGTAAATGGACGCACCCTCCAGCGAAAAGGAAGCGATTTGTTTTGCCCAAAAAAGACAAGCACACTCAGGAAAGGTGTTTTGCTTGAATCAACAGCCTGATCAAACGTTAATGTAAGACACTGCTTCTTCTCTTTTTCTAATGGCTGCCACCAGTGGACGTTTCGTTCATCCAATACCGAAGATGCCGCATGGCCATCGGCCGACGTACTTGCTGTGGCGGAAGTAAACTTACATTGCCCATGATAGTCCACCTGATCAGCAGGCTGATTGTTTGCAGAAACCAACACGGCTGTAATTTTTGGAACACCGTCAGGAAACGGGGTCAGCGAAAGCAACGGCTCCGTTCGTTCTGCAGCGTCCTCCCCTACCGCACCAGGAACCGGCTGGGGATCAAATTCAATTGAAATTCCTGATATCGTCTCACGTGCTTGCTTGTCCCCTTGCCGCAATTGAATCGAGTGACTGAATCCAGCCAGACCCTGACTCGGAGCCGACAAAGAAACAGTTCCGTCAGAATCAAATTCGTAGTGACCAGGACGATTTGGTGCCGAAGCGTCGAGCAGTTCGGCATCCACATAACGAAATTGCTTTCCACAAAGTCGCTCTCGACTTCGTTCGTCTGCCACCCACTCGTCGAACCCACGTGTTGCATTTGATAATTCAATACGTGCTGCTGTGAGTTCAGCATTCACGCTCTTGAGTTCGTCCGAAGACATAATCGTAGAGGCAGACACCCGCGGCATAGCATTTCTACCAGCATTTCCATCAAGGCCACGGTCATCAAGCTCATTGAAGAAGGCAAAAAACTCGTAGTATTCTTTCTGAGAAATTGGATCGTACTTATGGTCATGACATTGAGCACACCCAAAAGTCAAACCAAGGAACACTTCACTCGTTGTTTTCACACGATCGGCAACATAGTTTGTGAGATTTTCTTCTGGAATCGTGCCGCCTTCATGAGTGATCATGTGATTCCGATTAAATCCAGTGGCAATCAACTGTGCGTCGGTGGCACCAGGAATAAGATCACCAGCCAACTGTTCTCGTAGAAACTGATCGAATGGCATATTGTCGTTGTAGGCCTGAATGACCCAGTCCCGCCACAACCACATGTCACGACCACCGTCGATTGAGTACCCGTTGGTATCAGCGTAACGGGCCTGATCCAACCAAGGCACCGTCATTCGCTCACCAAAATGTGGTGAATGAATCAACCGACGAACTGCTTGTTGATACGCACTCTCACCGTGAGTTTCATAGTCACGAACGAAACGACGTGTTTCCTCAAAAGTTGGGGGAAGGCCGGTCAGGTCGAAAGTAAGTCGACGAATAAGTGTTCGTGGATCGGCTTCTACCGAGGGAGATACACCAGCTTTCAGAAGCCCTGCGAGTACAAACGAGTCAATCTCATTACGAACCCATGATGCGTAGCGGGAACTCTCAGCTAGAACATCAGGGACATCTGGTCTTTGCGGTGGAGCAAATGCCCAATGACCTTCGTACTGAGCCCCCTCAATAATCCATTGCTTCAGAACAGCTTTCTGCTTTTTATTCAGGGAAAGATGTGATTCCGGAGGAGGCATCAGTATGTCGTCATCATCACTCATGATACGACTCCAGGCTTCACTTGCCTTCAGATCGCCGGGACGTATCGCCTGGTAACCTCCGCGATCCTCACTCGCACTACTCTCAAGATCAAGCCGAAGATCTGCCTCCCGCCCTTCCTCATCTGGACCATGACAATGAAAACACGTCTCAGCCAAAATCGGACGAACATCACGGTTGAAACTAATAGAGCCATCATTACAAACCCCATATGACGCCCATGCTCCAAAAGAAACTACAAGCATCAAAAGAACTGGAATTTTCATTGAACTCCTTCCCGTTACCGGACGGCATGATCGCAGAAACGAGAACATCAACGTACACCTACAACCCATATACTTCGAACGATATTCCACGTTTCTTCTCAGTAACAGTTGCCACTATTAATACATGTGTCACCCGCGAGCGACCTTACAGCACAACAGTACATCTCTAAAGCACTCTACATTAGTCAGAACAGCAGAAAAAACACTATTTTGTCTTTTTCGATCACCGTAGAAAAAATGCTTCATACGTACCAAAACGACTACGTTCGATACCAAGAAGAATTGAAACAACAGCATTGATTTTTCTCAGCGTGAAAGAATAGAGAATTGTCTTGATTATTTCACGCATTGTCATGCGCACAGAATGACACCGCCCTCTTTGGTCAACATTCGTAAATCGGAATGAACACTCACGACGACTATGACAGCAGACTACAATGCATGAGGTACAGTACCATCGACATTGGTCAGAAACGTGACATCACGTGACACAAACCGAAAGCTTGCAGGAAGTTTCTTTCCATCAAGCCGAATAACAACAGTATGCTTTCCAGCGGTGAGCTCTGTTGTAAAGTTTGTAATTCCTTCAACGGGCGTCGCATCTACCCAAAGGTCCGCTGAGTCAGCACCATTGGCACTCAACGTGACATCACCATCCGTCGCCACCTCTATATCAGTCTTCAGATACACACCGACAGACTCTTTTGCTCTATCTACTTTTGCCTTCCTAGCAAGCTGAACACCTGCAACAGAACCATTCACTCTCGAGAGGAATGGCGACCACTGATCCGCTTGTGCTTCCGACATGAGTTCTTCAATATTGCCATTATCTACTCGCTGTGTGCCTGTGAACACTTCGTAAACACGCGCTACGCCTCCTTTACTGGCGTCATAGTTACCAGGCCTGCCGAGCTGCGTCAGGAACTTGATTAAATCGACCTGTTCTTGTTCAGTTAAACGATCAACAAGACCTTCTGGCATCAATGACTTCCCAGGCTTCTGAAACTCAATTTCATCTTTTGGGATTCGGACAATTTTATTTCGTGCATCCCGGAGAATGACTTCGTCATTTTCACTCCCGACAATAATACCGGTGAGAACCAGCCCATCAGCCGTCAGGATATTCACTGAGTGGTAATTTTCTTTAATTTTTGCATTTGGCTTATAGATTGATTCAATCAGGTAGTCGATCGGCGCACTCGCGCCCAGACTTGTCATGTCCGGGCCAACCTTCCCACCAACACCGCCAATTGCATGGCACGTCATACACTGCATATCTTCCCTGCTATATACAACTTCACCACGTCCAGGATGCCCGTTGTGTTCAACCAAGTCAATAAGTTCGGCAACACGAGCAGGCGTCAACTCCTGAGCCTTGTTTGTGACGTTGGCATACGGTGAAATCACAGCAATTAATTCTGGCTCATTGCGGCCAGCATCACGAGCAGCGGTAAGGCCTGCGCGTGCAGCCATCTCGGTGATCCCAGTGCTTGGCATCTGTTTCGCTAAAGCCTTACCAGTATTTTTCTTCACCAGAACCTGTCGCCAGAAATCAACCAATTCCTGTTGGTTCTGAATCTCAGCAAGCGACTGATAAAAAGGCTTTGCAGCACCTTGTGGATTCAACGCTGCTAAGCAAATGACTGCTTGCCTTCGGACGCCTGTGTTTTTAGATCGCACAAGTCGTGCCAGTGCTGGGACACTTGGCTGTCCGATGTCCTGCAATGACTGCATTGCCGCGATTTGGATAGAAGATTCCGCTTCTTGTGTAGCCACGTCTGCCAACAGACTTACACATGATTTCATTTGCCACACGCCAACGAGCCTTATAGCAGCCAGCTTGACCGCTGGATCTTCCAGCTTAAGCAGGGTACGTATCTGATTTAAATCACCTGCCGGCTTTTGCTTCCGCACACGCTGAGCAGTCGCAAGTGCATTGATCGCCCGAACCATAACACTTCCTTCAAAGTCTTTCTTCACGACCTGCTTGAACAACTTCGTCAATTCTGTCTTTCCACCTGCTTGCGCTATTAACTCAATCCACGGCCCAGTACCATCTGCTGGTATTGAGTCGTTTGCAAGACGTTTTGAGAGGTAGGATGCAGCGAGTCTTGAATCGATACTCGTAAGAACAAACTCTAATTGTTTCTCGCGAGCTGGCGAATCTGGCCTCCATTGCCCCTGGTCAAGAGCAACCATGAACACATCAGCGAGTTCGTCCATGGTGGTCGCAAGGGCAAAATCAAGAAACCTGTCTCGTGGCAAGTTGAGTGCTATTAAGGCAACAGATGCCGCTTCAGCAGTCTTTAGCTTCCCCAAACCACGAATGGCCTCAAGCCGAACACGTGGATGTTCATCCACAACTGCTTGTCGATAGATTTCGAGTGCAGCGGCTGCGTCAAGTGGACGTGAACTGTCCGTTGCCGGATCGACCAGATCACTCACAATACGCATTGCTGCCGATCTTACTTTTGGATTATCTGCCGAGATTAGCGACCTGAGATCTTGGGAATTGATACTATCGAGTCCTTGCTGAAGCCAGACACCCTGCAGTTTCTGGTATTCATCAGAAGATGCCATAGTCCACTCGTGTACCTCCTCTTCAGAGAGATCGTCTCGCTCAAAGAGGACACGCCGTGCTTGGTCACGGGTATAGCGATCATCAGAAACAAGCCGACCCAACAGAGCCTTTGAAGCAAATTGTGTAAGGTCTTCTTTCTCCTTTGAAGCTCCACCCTTCCACGCAACTCGCCAGATACGACCGTGCCAGCGATCTCGACGCTCATCACGAAAATCGACCTCACCATGATTGATAATCGGGTTTGACCAGTCAGCAATATAAAGAGCACCATCAGGTCCCTGCTT
>JBDOMQ010000181.1:0-4944 GCA_039831725.1 Pirellulales bacterium | reverse complement strand
ACAGTGTGAACACACTTGTTACAGGTGCGATACCACTAAACTCAAAAGAGTCTCAAGAAACTCCACATTTCTTCATCCTCAAAACAAATAGCTCAGGCATACGTGTGGACCCTCCAATGGACTTGCTTGCCTTGACAGGGAGCCGTACATCGAGCATTGAGTTGGAAAACGTGCCAACTGAGGCTGATATTACACCACAATCCGAGACTGGCCCTCAGACCGGAGGGCTGGGAACAACCGCCTTGGCTATAGGCAGTACTCGTGCATCACTTGCAATACTTGAACAGGAATCCCGTCGTAGAGATTCACTGAAACCAATTACAAGTGAAATTGAGAAAGAGGTTTCCACGATTGAAGCCGATCTCTTTGAAGCCACAACATGTGGCATTGGTACTCAAGAACGAAATCTACTTCGACAGCGAGCAAACACACTAGTAACCCGAACATCACAGGCCGCACTTACCGCGTCGAAAGGAGCCGGCTTTGTAAAAGGGCATCCGATCGAGCGTCTCATACGTGAATCTATGTTCTTTTTGGTATGGAGTTGTCCGCAATCGGTCACTGAGTCTCTCCTCTGCGACTTTGCGGGAATTGAAAGTTCCACTGATGGGCCTTCAGAAAGACAATCCTGAACCTTCGATCGTCTAGCCAGAAGTACAGTGCATCAGAAGAAATAAACTCCCAGGTTTAACTAAACTACCTACGCTCAATCCATGGATTAGAAAACGAACTTGCCACGGAACGCTTGAAAATCAACACTCTTAATTGTGATATACGTGGGTATAAAAACTTCAGACGTGCCCGCAGTGAATCCTCATGTTTTACATTCTCCAAATGGAAGCTTTTATTCAGGGGCGTAAAGTTAGATTAAATGAATGCACCCCACTCAGTGTTGATTGTTAAATTATCTGCTATTGGTGACGTCATTCATGGCATCCCCACTGCTGTGGCGATCAAGAAATCATTTCCAGATTCAATAATTGGCTGGGCTGTTGAGGGACGTTCGGCAGACATTCTCACAGGACATACTGCAATTGATCATTTGATTCGACTTCCACGAGGATGGCTCAAATCGTTCAAACACGTAGCTCACCTTCGGCGTCAGTTAAAGACTTTTAATGCCGATATCGTTGTCGATTTACAGGGGCTATTAAAAAGTGGTGTTGTAACCATGCTTTCTGGAAGCCGGCGGCGAATTGGTCATGCGAGGCCGGAATCTCGTGAAGGTGCTTGGCTCAGCTACACTGATCCAATCACATCTGATTCAGAACATGTTGTCGAACGAAATCTTGATCTTCTTCAACCACTTGGAATCACGAAAAATGCCATTGATTTTGACATGCCAAACTGGCCAGTAAGCCAGAGGCGTACCGAGAACTGGCTCAAACAACTACAATTTTTAGTTCCGCCCATTATTATTAATCCTGGCGCAGGATGGAAATCAAAGCGCTGGCCACCAGAACGATTTTCAGCACTAGCGAAAGCTTTTTGGCAAGAATATCAAGTGGGGTCTTTAGTCGTGTGGGGAGGACCGTCCGAAGAGATCACCGCTCGCGAAATAGTAGCCAGAGCCGGAAACGCCGCAAAGTTAGCACCAGCGACAAGCCTGCAGGATCTTGGTGAACTCTGTCGGAGAGCACGGCTTTTTGTATCAGGCGATACAGGCCCGCTACATCTCGCAGCCGCAGTAGGCACACCGTGCGTGGGGCTATTCGGCCCTGTTCCCGCACGACGTAATGGGCCGTATGGTATTGAGCACGTAGCAGTTGAGCCATCTTCCACAGTCCGCCCTCTTTGGAAAGACCGGAAAACAGATACGGAGTCAATGGCTGCGATTTCGGTAGATCAGGTGGTCACTGCGGTTAAATCTGCACTGGATCGATCAAACGTGGCCTAACCACTTTGATTGAGCAGCTATACTGGTGTCATGCGTCGACAACTAAAGAATCCGTTTTACATCGTGTTAGGAGTCATTGGATTCACTTTCACGATCACTTCAGCGAGTTACTGCCTATCTGTGCTGCGGGGCATTCGTCCACAGGCAACTCTCACGGAACAGTCACATCCCCTCGAAGAGATAATGGACCGTCACGGCACAAGCCTTCTCACGGGGCAATTAATTATTCTTGCCATCGCTACAGTTGGTGCAGTGGCCGTTGATCACATAAATGGTCAAGGCGACTCAAAGACTCGTCACCCCCCACACCTGACGAATAATACCATCTCCGAAAGCGATAAACCTTTGGAAACGAAACGGTCGTGAGCGACGTTGCCAAGCACATCACGAATCTCTGTGAAAAAATCCGGCATCATGACCGGCTTTACTACAGTGAGGCGCTACCTGAGATATCTGATCTGGAGTACGACAAACTTCTTTTAGAGTTGCGACGACTTGAAGCTGACAATCCGTCGCTTATCACCCCTGACAGCCCTACTCAGCGAGTGAGTGGTGAAGTAATTGGGACTCTCGCCTCTGTGCAGCATCGCATACCGATGCTCTCAATCGATAACACATACAACACACAAGACCTTAAGGCCTGGAGCACTCGGACCAAAAAACATCTCAAAGAAGCCGGAAATAGCGAGCCCGTTCATTGGATACTTGAGCTGAAAATAGACGGTGTTGCAGCGTCTTTAATCTACGAGTCGGGCATCCTCGCTCTTGGGGCGACACGGGGGAATGGTGTTATCGGAGATGACATTACGCACAATGTCAGAACTATTAAGGCAATCCCTCTTCGCCTTCGATCACAAAATCCTCCCCCGCAAGTTGAGGTTCGGGGGGAAGTGTTTATGACAAACTCCGCATTAGTTGCACTCAACGAGTCGCAGTCTTCTCGCGGGCTCCCCCCATTTGCAAATACTCGCAATGTAGCTGCCGGGAGTATTCGATTACTTGATTCTAGAGAATGTGGCGCTCGTCCATTGCGTTTTTTCTGCCACGGTGTTGGCGACATGGAATCTTTGAACATCGACTCTCAGTTTGAATTCTACACATGGGCAAAAAATGCCGGTTTGCCAGTAGCACCCAGAACACAGCGATTTGATTCACTTGACGCCCTCATCGACGCTGGCACAACTCTTATCGAAGAACTACACCAACTCGACTTTGAGGTTGATGGATTTGTCATTAAGGTTGATCGATTCTCACAGCAAAAGCTACTTGGGAACACAGCAAAAAGTCCTCGGTGGGCAATAGCCTGGAAATTTGAGAAGTTCGAAGCGACGACTCAATTATTAGATATTCGAGTACAGGTAGGCCGGGGTGGCACCGTGACACCAGTCGCTGATCTTGCCCCAGTTCAATTAGCCGGCACGACAGTTCGCCGTGCAAGCCTTCATAACGCCGACGAAGTTGCGCGAAAAGACATTCGAATCGGGGATGTACTGATAGTCGAAAAAGCTGGAAAAGTAATCCCTCATGTTGTGCGCGTTGAGAAGCATCTCCGTGAGAAAAAGCTACTGAAATGGAAATTTCCAAAGTATTGTCCTGAATGCAACACAGAACTCATTCGTGAGCAAAGCGGCGTTTACATACGCTGCCCAAATAACCAGTGCCCTGCACAACAGCGAGAGCGACTTAAGTTCTTTGCATCCCGCAATGCAATGGATATTGGTGGCCTTGGAGACAAGCTCGTTGAGCAACTTGTTGCTACCGGCATGGTAAAGGACTACGCAGATCTCTACACCCTCAACGTTACCCAACTGCAATCACTTGAGCGGATGGGCAAGAAATCCGCTGAAAAACTACTGGCAGAAATAGCAAATAGCCGTGACCGTGGACTAGTTCGCGTTCTGAATGCACTCGGCATTCGTCATGTAGGCCCTCGCGTCTCGACGCTTCTTACCGAACAATTTCCCACAGTGGACATCTTACGGAAAGCGACTGTCGAAGAACTCGCTGCTGTGCATGAAATTGGAGACGTCATTGCAGAGAGTGTTCATGACTGGCTGGTGAGTGATTATGGCACGCGTGTTATTGATAACCTAATGTCTACAGGTGTGAGCATGGACGTTCCACAAGCCAAGGATGTGCGTGACGGGCCACTCTCAGGAAAAATCATTGTTGTAACAGGGACACTTGAAAGCTTTACGCGACAAGAGGCGGAAGAAGCAATCCAGCAGGCAGGTGGCAGATCGTCCTCGAGCGTCTCAAAAAAAACTGATTATGTCGTCGCAGGCGATGAAGCCGGAAGCAAACTTACCAAAGCTGAGAAACTTGGCATCACGATCTTAAACAACGATCAATTCAAGGAACTCCTTGGACAGAAATAGTTCTGCTATTTCAGCGGCTTACGTTTATGCCTTAGGTATCGTCTACCAGCTGCGCGAGCGGAATAGTCAAGGCAGCCATACCAAAACCCCAGAGTGGACACGCCGTTAAGATTCCCACGATTGGCCATACGACAAGACCGGCTCGTGCAACCAATTTCTGTGACAATGTAAACCAAATCCCAACTGCCACGATCGCTTCCCACACAACTACTCCGTGCGTCAGGATATTACACAGATATTCCGACTGAGAAAGGAGACCTGTTACATCAACTACTTGCCCTGGCTTTCGTATTGCAATCCACCACACGGCTGTGCCATTCCACCACACATCGCCCTTAAGTTGGGCTAGAAGTGAAGCCAGAGAAATAACTGCTGCATGTACCTGCAATAGCCCAACAGCAATGCGCGTACGAACTCGCGGTCGACCTGAATGCCAACCAAGCCACCTGTGTAACATCGCATCGGCAGAAAAATGTTCTCCCGAGGCTCCAATGACGAGACACCAAAGAAGGATCGCCATACTATCATCTGCAGGACCAGCCAGCATTGGGCCACGATGAAGCAGCGACGCCCATCCAAGAGCAGCCAGAAGTGACGTGACTGGTGTCATGAGACCAATAGCGAGTGAGGCAAAGAGAACGACAAGAGCATAGAAAGCAACCAAGAGGT
>JBDOMQ010000031.1:0-4988 GCA_039831725.1 Pirellulales bacterium | reverse complement strand
GCCCAGACGCTCAAACGATAGGCCAAGACAGTCGTCTCGTCCTGCTCGGTCGGATGATGACGAGCGGCAGACAACGCCTTCCCGAAACGATCGCACCCAGGAAAGTAGTGATCAAACTCGTAACCAGGCAAATGGCCAAACTCGTGATCATGATCGTGATCACGTGACCGATGAATCGGGTGAGCCAAGACGTCGCCGTCGAGGGCGACGTGGAGGCCGTGGCCGTGGTAGGCGGAATGATCGCAGCACCCAAGAAGAAGTTCGGGCTGACGATAACGAAGAATTGCCAGGCTATGGTCGGAACCTTGATGGGGAGCGGAACGAACGGCACGGCTCGGCTGGTGAGTCGCCTTCGGATGTTCAGTCAAAAAATTCTTCGGAAGATGGATTTGGGCAAATGTCGAATGCCGATTCCGAAGAAAGAACAGCTGATCAGGATGCAGTTCCTCGTTCTGGCGGCAGTCGAGATGATGATCAGGAGGGAATGCGAACAGGTGATCGTCCACCACGCCGCCGCCGCCGCCGCCGTGGTCGTGGACGGCGACCACGTGATGGCGAGAGTGTAGAAAATGAGACGCCGCAGTCTCATGAGGATCGCAGTGAAGAATCAAATGAAGTGGAGAGTGCTCACCAAACCGGCGAAAAACCATCCGGAGGACGAGAACCTCGCGGGAATGAAAATTCGGATGGAGAGCCTCGACGCCGTCGCCGCCGTCGCAGACGGCGAACATCAGACGAAGAGTCATTAGAAACCAGTGGTGAAGATCGCCCAACTCGAGTTTCTGATTCAGACAAGTCAAGAGGCCAAAGACGACCAGCACGAACTGGCGGTCGTAGAGGAGAGGCACGGCGTGGGAGTGATGGTGAAGGTCGCCGCCGGGAAGCTTTTGCTCGCGTCGGGTCGAGGCGTGAAGATGACGAAGAGGGCCTAGAATTTCTTGGGGCAGAGGACGACATGGCTCCATCAGATCGCCGTGATCACGGAGATGAAGATGTGCTTTCCGAAAGTGGGCTCGACGGTGTTCGTGATGTCCCGAGTTGGGTGGAAGCAATTGGCATCGTCATCGCCGGCAATATGGACAGCCGGAAGCAGCCACCTCAAAGCTAACGTTCTGTTCAGAACAACCGGTGTTCGACCTCCAGGTTTGCAATGACTGCCTTTTTTCAAGGCAGTCGGCTTCTGAGGCTGCGTGAAGTCCCACGCCCTAGGCTTTTAAAAAGAAAGTAGCTTTGCGTTTTCTTCGAGAAAAACGCAAAGTGCCGACTGCGAGCCGGTGCTTTCTTCTGTTTGGCGCAGCATTTGCCCCTCTCACCTTCTGGGATTCGTTCGAAGGGTTCAGTAGGAAAGTGAGGCCACCGATGACTCTATGTGATCAACAACGACGGGAACCAAATTCCAGATCAGATCTGTCTGTTGAAAATCTTATTATTTTGTCACGAGCGGATCCAATTATCTGCGGTCATTCAACAGAGACGCGGAATCTTGCCGAAGCGGCATGTAATCTTGGTGTGCGAAATGTTCACGTTGTGAGTTATCCGCTCGACGTTCTCGCGTCTTCTGGGTTGCCACTCAAGCCGGAGAACTCCGTTGAAGCGTACTCGCCAGGTATTGCTGTGGACCGCCCAACACCCATTGGGGATTACAAGGTGCTGGATGGTCGACTCGGTGCCGCTATCTCCGGCCATCTTATTAACCTCCTTGCAAAACTACCAGGAAAAACAGCAGTTATGGATCTGTATCTCGTCCCGCACGGCCAGATGGTGATGCAGGCAGTAGAATCCTGTAGCCGCAGCGGCATCGCCGCGGCACCAGTGACGATTGGAGAAGCGGTTGGGTCCGATATTACAAACGTGGTATCCAATGCCCTCGCTACCGGCCAGTCAGGTGCGGCTGCTCTTGTCATGCAAAATTACCTTGATCATGACCAGCCAGTTGCAGTCAGTGAATTCACTCGTGAACTCATTGTCGCTTCTGGTGCAAAGGTGGATGAAGCCCTTGGTACAAGTTTCGCTCAGCAGCTTTCTGAGCGAGTTCGCATCAGTTATCCGGCAATTGATACCTCAGCATATCTGTCACCAACGATCAGTGAGGCTGAGCAAGCGGCGATGCTGTCGAAGCGGGGTCTTGTTCGTGATGGCTATGTTTTATTTCTGAGTCGGCTCACTAAAGCCAAGGGGGTCGAGGATCTTATTCATGCGTATCGAGCCAGCGATCTGTATCGTCGAATACCACTTGTTATCTGTGGTTCGGGTCCTGACGAAGAGTTCTTCCGCAAGGCTGCAAGTGGTGACACGTCGATTCTTTTTTTTAACGATATTGGTGATCTTGAGAAGCTTGCATTAATGTCGGGATCCCACGCGTATTGTCTTCCGAGCAAACCACGCATTGAATTCACAGAGACATTTGGAATTGCAATTGCTGAGGCCATGTTGTCGGGTGGAATAGGTCCTGTGATTACAACGCGGACTGGCGGGATCCCAGAGGCGACAGGTGATCATTGCCTCTACCACAAAGCAGGAGATGTTGCAGGGCTTGTGGCATGCCTTAATCGAGTGGCACGTATGCCGGATCATTCGCGGGCATATTTGAGCCAGCAGGCTCGGGACTACGCCTGCCGTTTCGATAGAGAAAATATCTTGAAAAATCTTCTTGCAAAAACTGCCGTGAAAACGGCAGCATGACAATTCTTTTTCATGAGGAAAAGGAGCGAACGGCGGAACGCTCGATGGAAGATCACACAAATAAATTTAAAAACCGACGACTAGTTGCTACTGATCCAGTGGCTCTTGTCGATCCTTTCATTGGCACAGAACCAGTTGATCTTCCCCCGCGTTCTGGGATTGCAGCGACGTGGTTCTGGCCAAAGCCACAGATTGGTAATACCCATCCCGGAGCCTGTCTTCCTTTCGGGATGGTATCCGTTATGCCATACAGCGGGGGCTATCCGACTGGTTATGGTTGTTACGCCAAGTCACTTCAGGGGTATCCACCACGGCTCAAAGAGGAGTTGCAAATTTCGGGTTTTACGCACTTCCAGCAGTCAGGTGTTGGGGCTATTCGAAAATACTACAACTATTGTCGAGTCTCACCTTTTCTTGAGGAAGGCGGTGGACTTTCGATGGTGGGAACTCTGTTCTCGTTTATTCAAGAGGAGGCTGTTCCTGGGTACTATTCATGCATTCTCAAGCCGTATGGTATTCGTGCGGAAATAACAGTGACACCACGCGGTGCAATCCATCGATACACGTTTCCAAAGTCACGTTGTGCGGGGATAGCGGTCGACTTCTCTCATGGTGGTATCGAAATTGAAGACGGAAGAACAATTCCTCTTCGGGCAGAGTCTTGTCTCCAGGGAAATTTGAGTGCGGAGGCATGTGTCACTATGGAGGGACTTCCAATCAGAATGTCTGTGGAAGCTTCTGGTTTTAATACACACAGTGCCGAAGCCTCTCTGTGGGAAAATGGCCAGTTTCTTTCTGGCGACAAGGAAAAAGTCTATGAGTACATGCGAGAGTCGACATATGTGCCATTTGGTGTGTGCTTTCGAGGGCCTACCAGGGAAGAGCATGTTGTTGAACTGAGGGTTGCTTTTTCATTTCGGAGTCGAAAAAAAGCAGGTCAAAATAGGCTGTCTGCGCCCCAAGATTTTTCTGTGGCCAGACGCATTGCAAAGAAGAAGTGGGAGGAGAGACTTGATCGAATTCAAATTCAGGGGGGGACGCGTGCTCAGCAGAGAACGTTCTACACGGCCTTCTATCACAGCCTCATAAAGCCAAGTGAGGCCCATGACGAATCGCCATTCTGGCCATGGGACGGACCTTTTTTCTTCGATTTCTCAACACTTTGGGATATGTATAAAACGCAACTCCCTCTTGTGCTTTCGTTATTTCCAGCCGAAGGTTCTGCGATTGTTAATGCGATGCTTACGGTGGTTGAAATGGAAGGAAATTTCCCTATTGGGTATCGCCTTGCGAGGGGACACGACCGCTTTTCGCATCAGGCCAGTGCGCTTGGCCATGTTGTTATAGCCGATGCATTTCATCGTCGTTTGCCGGGAATTGATTGGGAGCGAGCCCTTACGATGATGTCCAAAGATCTTGGCAGAGCATACGGCGAAGCATTCTTTCAGGACGGTGTGGTTCATCCGCTTACGCATACGCTCGATCTCGCGTACGGCTGTTTTTGTACAGCGGCCATTGCAAGTGAAATGGGTGATACAACTGTCGGAGCACAGATGCTTGAGTATGCGAGTCAGTGGAAAAATGCTTTCGATCAAACTGGTATTCTGAAGGATTCAACCTATTACGAGGGCTCGAAATTTAATTACAGCTTTCGTTTACTGCATGATATGGCCAGCCGAATAGTTCTTGCCGGTGGCGATACGGCCTTTGTTGATCTCCTGGATACCTTCTTTGGGTATGCTGCTGATCCCGTTTCGGCACCAGGCGTCTCTCCTTGTCGCAACGAGATGATTCAAGGAGAGTCTCTTGGACGTTTCGAAGGCTTCAATAACGAGCCTGATATGGAGTCGCCTTATGCTTATATTTATGCAGGACGGCACGACAGGGCGTGTGAAGTCATACGAGCTGGTTTGGCTCAATGTTATGGAGATTCCCGTGGCGGTTTGGTGGGAAATGATGATTCCGGTGGTATGAGTTCATGGTATGTCTGGAGCGCGTTGGGGCTTTTCCCTGTTGCTGGTCAGGATGTGTTCTTAATCGGCTCTCCGTTTTTTGAACATGTGAAAGTACAGTTTGGGCCAGAGCAGGCGTTCACGATCGAAACCTCTGGCGGTGGCAGTGAAAGCCCGTATGTTCGGGCCGTGTTACTGAATGGCAAGCCTCACACGCGCCCGTTTCTTTGCTGGAACGAGTTGTGTTCCGGTGGCACGCTTTCCATTGAGATGACATCAGCCCCAACTGTTTGGACCCATGAGCGTCCACCTTCTCTCCATTGAGTCAAAAAATCGGACGGGTTATCTCAGGCC
>JBDOMQ010000096.1:0-5021 GCA_039831725.1 Pirellulales bacterium | reverse complement strand
CTTCTCAATTTCTTGAAATTCTTTCTCAAAGAAACTAACAAGGAAAGAATCAGCCTGATCAAGAACTTTTGGTAGAGCGTCGAGAATCATTCTTTCACCTCTGTCAACAACCATAGGTGCTTGCGCCTTAAGTGACTCAGTAAGTTTTGCTGGTGCTTCTTCGAGCCGGGGCTCGACTTGGTCAGCAATAAGCTGGACCAGGGTAGGAGCCTCAGCCGCAGTTGTGATGGTGGTTGATAAAAAGCGAAGGTAGAAAAATACTCCAACAAGAAGGCATGCCATGACAATAATAGTAAGAGTGAGACGGCTTTTTGCCTTTGCTGCGTTTTTTGTCAGACGATTTTCTAGGGCCTGCACGCGGTTCTCGACAGTAGCTAAATCTGGGTTAGACATTGCTCGAAATCTCCGGGATATGAATTGAGTTGATAGATGAATACGTAAAGCTGAAAATTCACCGACCTACAGGTCGTCGCTCGTGCTAAAAGGTGAATCTGTTTTAAGAACCGACATGGTAGGTGCGACAGTACGATCAACAATAAGCAGAATGTTGTGCATGAATCGTTGCTGAAGCAACTCTTCATCCATAAGTACGGCGGTCTCAATTGGAAGTGTGTCGAGCAATTTACTGATACGCTCTACTTCGGAATCTGTTAACGTCTGTAGCTGTTGCTGAAGTTTTTCACTCTCAATTGCCATTCCCTCGACGGTAATATCAGAAAGTCTTTTGACGTGTTCTGAAGTCAGGCTAGGAATCTCAGTTTTGACATCAGCAGCCACTTTATCAGTGACTCTCTGTAGGCTTTCATTCGCTTTTTCTTGCAATATTGTCGGCATGCGATCAGCTAATAATTTTGCCTCTGTTGTAATCATCTTCTGAAGCTTAGGACGAAGAGTCTTAAGACGTTTCAGTGCTAATTCACGGTATGTTGGGACAGCTGCCATAGCGGCTTTTGTAAACTTGTCTTGGAGAGTCGGAAGTAGCTCATCTGCCTTTGCCTGCAATGCGGCCTGGAGCGTCTCCTCATTGATTTGGGTCTTTAACGTTTTGAAGAGATAAATACCAAAGATACTAATCATTGCCAAAAGTAATAAGGAGCCAATCAAGACCGTTATCCGGCCAGAACTCTGAGACCGGCTAATACTGTCCAGGTTCTTTTCAAGGCGATCGATTGACTGGGAAAGTTCTTCAAGATTGTTTGGCGTATCAGAAGGTTGACTGTCAGTCATTTGCCTGCCCTTTTAAAGTTGAGAATGCGTTAGGATAGATGGAAAGCGAGCCGGTATAGAAGGCAGGAATCAACTTCGAATTCTTAGCAAGTAAGTTAGGTCCCCATCGGCAGAAGAGTGATAGCCTTCTATCAGACTGGTATTAGGATGAATGCATCCAGTCGCCTAAATCTGCCCCCCCTCCCACGAATCGACTTTTTACTTTGAGTAGTTTTCAATGTCAAATTACCCCCCTGAAGATACTGCTGTTTCGGTAAAAACTAGCCAGTTTTTTGTGTCACAGCTTACTCCGTCACAACCAGGAGCACTCGGCATTGTAGGGCTGCATGGAGCCAGAGCGTGCCCGACTCTCCAGGCTTATTTTCATGCTTTCAGGGGTACCTCAATCGAATCGTTAGCTGTTGGCTGTATTGCGGTTGGCCATTGGCATCACAAAAGTGTGATCGGCAGGGAAGATGGAGGGTCCTCTGGGGATGCAGGCAATCAGACTCAAGAAATCCGGGAATGTGTTGTCTTGGTCCGAACCGGCATTCGAAGTTGGGAAATCCATACGCATGGTGGCATGGCCGTGACTCGGTCTCTTCTTAAGAGTTTTGTATTAGCAGGTGCGAATGAAGTTTCTTGGAAAAAATGGCTTGACTGTATGCAAAACGACACCCGAGACACTACTGTTCGCCAACAGCTTGCTCACGTTGATGGTTTTTATGCAGCCCAAATACTTACGAGGCAACTCGCGGGTTCCTTTCAGAACGATATCAATCAAGTTCAGCAAGTACTTGATACAACTCCAAGATGTCTGGAGCGACTTGTCGTGGCAAAAGCGGTTATTAATCGTTTGGAACGTGCTGCTCGAGTAGGTTTACGCTTGACTCAACCTTGGCGTGTCATTTTGCTAGGGCCTGTCAATGCAGGGAAAAGCAGTCTAGTCAACGCACTTGCTGGATATAATCGGAGCATTGTATCCCCGTATGCTGGCACGACGCGTGACGTGCTGGAGACACGAGTTGTGATTCATGGGTGGTCAGTTGATTTCATTGATACAGCAGGTTTTCATCTAACGGATAATGAAAAGAAAGAGTTGAATGAAATTGAAAAAACAGGAATCAAGCGAGCTACAATGGCAGCATTGAACGCTGATCTCATACTGAATGTTCAACCATTGGATCAGTCGATAGAAGATGATTCCTTGATAGCTAAATTAGGTAATAATCGTCCACGACATATCACTGTTGGCACAAAGTCAGACCTCTGTGGCACGAAGCAATCATTCGAAAAGACTTTTTCAGAACCGTTTGTTCAGACGTCGGCACGTACTGGTCAAGGAATAGAACACCTTTTACAAGTTGTGCTCAAAACACTTGTGCCTGAACTACAAGAGCAGCCGGAATGTTTTCTCGAAGGTGTTCCAGTATCACAAGAAGATGTTGATGTCGTGAGAGAACTTCATCAACAGATAGAACGCTATTCCCGGGATTTGTGATTTCGCACTATAAGTTTTATCGGTACTTCAGTGAATGGGGCATTTTTTCGGAGTGATGAAAGAAGATACCGTTTGTAAGGCGCCGTGAGGCTTTCGGCAGAACTTGTCGAAAGAACAATGGTTGGTGGAGCAGTATCAACCTGCGTTGCGAAATAGATGCGAACTGGCCGGCCGCGGCGATCCGCAGGTGGTCGGGTGGCTTGAGTGGCAGCATGAATAATTGTATTCAGCGCTGCTGTTGGAACACGAGCCTGACTCTGTCGAAAGAGTCGTTGTGTGGTGTCGATCGCCGCTTTGACATTACGTCCAGTTTTGGCAGTCACAAATGCAATAGGGGCCCACGGCATTGTGCGGAAGGTGTCACGAAGGTATTGCGCCCACTCGCTTCGTTCTACATCTCCAGCGTATAAGTCCCACTTATTCACAACGAAAAGAACAGGTTTTTGCTGTTCGACAATGAGATCAACAAGTTGTTTATCGACTTTCCCCACAGGTTCCGTAGCATCGAAAAGCATCAGAACTACATCAGCGCGGCGAATGCTTCTTTCAGCGCGGTGGGTTGAGTAAAAGTCGATATCACTTTTTCGACTTTTTGTTCTCCGAAGGCCAGGTGTGTCAATTGCAAGAAAAGAGTGCCCATCTACTTCAAAACGAACATCGATGCTGTCACGTGTAGTCCCTGCAACGGGGCTTGCAATTACCCGTTCTTCTTTCGCAAGAGCGTTGACAAACGTGCTTTTGCCAACGTTTCGGCGGCCGACAATAGCAACCTTCATTTCCGGAAGTTCGGTTGTGGTTGAGACGTCATTTTCCTCTGTCGTGGGTAGAAGTGTAGTAATAGCTTCAACTAATTCATCACGGTGACGGTTTTGTTTTGTACTCGTAACGATCGGTGACCCAAACCCAAGTTCATCAAAGTCATGACCTAAGACATCGTATTTTTCATCATCAGACTTATTTGCTACGAGAAGAACATTCGCACCGGACTGTCGAAGGCGTGCAGCCACTTCTCCGTCTGCCGGGATGCGACCAGTTCGGATGTCGACTACAAAAACGACAACCCCGGCTGTAGCTAATCCAGCTTCTATCTGCATGTCGATCTGTTCAGTTAGTCCATCTGGATCGTCAAAGCCCATGCCGCCTGTATCTATCAGATCGATTACTTTTCCACCACATTCAATCCGTTGGGTTAGACGATCTCGAGTTACACCCGCAGTCGGATCTTCGATTGCGATTCGTCGCTGAGAAAGCCAATTGAAAATACTTGACTTTCCTACGTTTGGTCGACCAACAATAACGACCTGCGGAGTGGAAGAGGACATGCTGGTTGTGTTCGCAGGAGGGATGATTTATCTGGTGCATCTACAGTCAGTTGCTAATTACGGCAGCAACTGATTCTGCATTAACGTTCTTAATGATACCACGCTCTGTAATTATCGCTGTGATGAGGTGAGCTGGTGTGACGTCAAATGCTGGATTAAAGCCACGAGCTGCTGCAGGAGCCGATTGAAAGCCAAATGGCTGAAGGATCTCATTCTCGTCGCGTTCTTCGATTGGTATCGCGTCTCCTGTTTGAAGTGCGAGGTCAAATGTAGTCGATGGGGCGGCAACAAAAAACGGAACATTGTGAGCCTTTGCTAATAATGCCAGACCATATGTCCCAATTTTATTCGCGGTGTCTCCGTTTGCCGTAATTCGATCAGCGCCGACAATACAGCAGCCTATCCGACCAGTTTTCAAAAGATGTGCTGCAGCTGCATCTACAAGCACAGTGACTGGAATATTTCGTTGGGTGAGTTCCCAGGCAGTAAGCCGAGCGCCTTGTAGCAAAGGCCGAGTTTCGTCAGCGAAAACATGAAAACGGCGGCCCTTTTCCCAAGCAGTTACAATTACACCAAGCGCAGTTCCAATGCCCCCTGTTGCCAAAGCTCCTGTGTTGCAATGAGTTAAGAGATCACCATCGGTAAGAATGGAAGCACCATATTCACCAATTTTTTTACAAAGATGTTGGTCTTCTTCTTGGATGCGCTTGGCCTCATTAAAAACATCTATTGATAACTTAGAAAAATCTGGATTTTTGCCCGCATTTGTTATGAGGCGTTCAATTCGTTGGATCGCCCAGCAGAGATTTACAGCAGTTGGCCTTGAAGTTGCGAGAACCTCTGCGAGTTGTTTGATATAAGCCAACCTTTGCTCGCTTGACTCCTCAAACTGCATGGCCTTATTCACTGCCAGTACCATCCCGTAGGCACCAGCGATACCAATTGCGGGGGCACCTCGAACCCTCAATGATTTAATTGACTCAACGACTGTC
>JBDOMQ010000374.1:0-5024 GCA_039831725.1 Pirellulales bacterium | reverse complement strand
GACGGTTCCTGGGAAAAAAATATCCCCAAAATACAAGCGATACGTCCGTATTGGAATTATTCGTGGGACACGGAATTGATTGAGCAACAGCCCACCAATATTTCATTCATGCCAATGGTCTGGGGCGCTTGGGAGGAAGACAAACTACAAGAGCGTTTAAATAAGCACATTGTTCCGAAGATCAAGTCGGGTGATGTCCATCAGGTATTGGGTTTCAATGAGCCGGATAAACTCGAGCAAGCGAACATGACTTACACCGAAGCCTTAACGTATTGGCCCACGTTAGAGGCACTCGGCGTACCACTTTGCAGCCCGTCTTGTGCCAATGCATTGAGTGATGTTGATGACAGCACGCAGGGTGTGAGAGGAACATGGATGCGTGACTTCATGAAGGCAGCTGACAAACGTGGGTACCGAATAGACTACATTGGTGTTCATTGGTATGGCGGTCCGAGTCCCACTGCATTTAAGCAGCGGATGATTGATATCTACAAAATGTACGGGCAACGGCCCTTATTAATTACGGAGTTTGCTCTTGCAGACTGGAGTGCAAAAACACCGGGAGAGAATTCCATCACGCAAGAAGATGTCCTTGCATTTATGCAGAACGTCCTACCTTGGATGGAGCGGCAGAACTGGATTGCCGGCTATGCTTGGTTTTCATTCGAAATTGATGACCCGAATGGTAGCTCCTCCGCGCTCTTTGATGGTGACGGTAATCTGACGGCGAGTGGCCAATTTTACCAAAGTGTCACAAACGAAAAACCTGATGGTAATCAGAGTATTTCGTTGTAATCAATGTTCCGTGACAATAGAGGAAACAAGCCGGCATGAAGCAACCAGACCAGAGTCATAGACGAACACCATCCTGTGTTGTGATTTGGATGTAAATTTTTTGGAGTGTTAAATGAGAACAGTAACGTTGTGTATAGCTTTAGGAGCCCTGTCTTGTCTTACAAACTCTGCCCATAGTAACGATATCCCGGAAGGAAAAATTTACTCCTACAAAGAAGAAGACGGTGTAACTCGGGAAATGGAGATTCATTTTCCGAGAGATCATGATCCCTCCACTGAGTCGGTTCCGGGAATCATCATGTTTCATGGTGGAGGTTGGGGTGGGGGGAAGAGGGACCAATTTCGCTACCTCTGCAATTACTTTGCACACCGAGGACTTGTGGCAGCCACCGTATCGTATCGACTGGCAACAAAGACGTATGATGGGGACGGGTCTCGAAAACGTGTCTGCGTAACCGATGCTAAAAGTGCCATTCGCTGGTATAAGCAGCACGCAAAAGAACTCGGCATAGACTCACGGCGCATTATTGCAGGAGGAGGATCAGCGGGCGGCCACATTAGCTTGCTTGCAACGACAAATCATCAATTAAATGACCCGCATGATGACAGGTCCTATGACACGTCAGTCGCAGCGTATCTCTTGTTTAATCCGGCCCTTGGTATGGCAGATGCCAAAGATTCTGAAGTCGACTTCCTCCAGCATATCCGCCCTGACTTTCCACCAGCTGTCGTATTCTTTGGAAGTAAGGACGAAAAATGGTTACAAGGTTGGAATGCTGCGTATGAGAAAATGCAGTCGCTTCATATTCATTCTGTTGAGTTTTGGATTGCAGAGGGTCAGCAGCACTCTTTTTTCAACAAGCAGCCGTGGCAGAACATAACCATCCGAGCATCAGACGAATTCTTGAAGACTCATGGTCTTATTGAGGGTGAACCGACATTAAGGCTCCCGAAAACTCGTGAGCAGTTGGTCAAGAAACCTTCGTAATTTATGTATATTTAAGACTAATGAAGACGACGGCGGAACGAATGCTTTCATACGGCCATATGCATTTGTTTATGGTATCGAAGCATGGCTTACAACTTGTCCCCATACGAGGCCTCTTTTTAGTTAGGGATGTGTGTACACAACTTTGAGGCATTCAGATCTCGTTCCAGAAATTCATAGGCTGCATAAAACTATATACAACGCAATGGCGTTCTGTATTATAACGAACACGTTTGAACGTGGCATTCATTGCTTCGATGACTCTTGGTAACCTGAGTAAAATCGATTAAAAATTGTAATAATGGACATGAGGCAATCGCCTCATCAATTGAACTTTTGAATTGAGGAGATGTGACATGAGCTCACATGAGATTACTGCTTTATTCGACGAGTGGAATGCTGCTATTCAGACAGGCGATCCTAAAAACGTTGCGGCTCTCTACGAAAGCAACGGAATTCTTCTGCCGACTTTGTCTAATGCCGTACGGCACAATCATGAAGAAATTGAAGACTATTTTGTTCGCTTTCTTGCAAACGGACCGGTAGGAAAAATTGATGAGGGAAATGTTCGGATTTTTGGCCAAATGGCTATAAACTCAGGTATCTATACCTTCACTTTTAAAGACGGTGCTGCCGTATCTGCACGATTCACTTTTGTTTACCGATGGAATGGTCAGCGCTGGATGATTGTGGAACATCACTCTTCACAGATGCCTGAATAGTTCAGCATGTAGTTCAATAGCGTGGTGCATTTTAAAAGGCGAAGGAGATTATTCCTAACTTGCCCTTGGTCGTAATTGGGCAACGTCGCAGCCAACTTGGGGACTACTTGCGGCGATCAACACCCCATGGGTCATGCTCAAAAAGAATAGAGGGCACTCCCGCTCAAGAATCTTCTCGGACTTGTTACTCGACAAGTGAAAACGTTTCTGAACCGTGCTGGCAATACAAGCAGGCCACACGGTTTTTGGGTGCCCTCATTCGATTTATAATCTGGTGATTCAATTACAGATCATTTCTGGAGAAAGAATGAGAATTTTACTGGTCGTTTTATTCTGTGTTCTTGGGTCATTCTCGTTTATTGATGCACAGGACTTACCGATTATTTCGCTCTCGCCAGGGCTTAATGAGATTCAGATTGAGCATGCTGGTCACTCTCGACGATTACTAATTACAGCACCGAAATCGTTTGAATCGGGTACTCGCTACGCGACGTTGTTTTGTTTTCATGGTGCCGGTGGGAAGGCGGATGGCCAGAGCACGCGGTGGGGTCGTCATGCTGACTCACGAGGGCTGCTTGTTGTCAGTTGCGAGGCAGTTCAACCAATGGCCAAATGGAATTTCAAGGACCAGTTTCATGGTGTTGATCACGATGATGTCGGGCTTGTAACCAGTGTCATCCAGTCATTAGTCGCTGCCGGAACTTCTGATCCGCAAATGATTTATGCTACGGGGCACTCAAGCGGTGGACTGTTTTGTTACCGCTTGGCGAAGCAGACCGACCTATTTGTAGCTCTCGCGCCGATGAGTTGTGGTATGGCGAAGGGCGATCATACCCCACAGGAAGGAACGCGAAGGGTTTCGATTATGCAGGTAATCGGCGATCAAGATAAAAGCTTTCACGGCTCTTCTAATGATAAAGTGACGATGTATTCGGCAGATGAACGGATACATATCTGGCGAATGTTTAATCAGTGTGACGCTCGACCGACTATCAATCAACCGTTCAACAACATAACTATCCGTACATTTGGCAACGCGAATGGCGTCGACATAGCCCTACTTACAGTCGCTGGTGAAGGCCATCACATACACCATGACTTGCGTGATAAAACAGATAGTATCGCGCTTAACTTTTTAATGAAGCACAGACGTAATTCCACTCGTTCACAAAACAAATAAAGCCAGAACGAATATGTACTAAAGCCACGAAGATGACCTCATACCAGGAAAAGGGGAGGCACACGAGCATCTTCTTGGTTCTATATCTGAATCGTCTGTCTTTGCTGCAATGAATATTGGCGAAGTGTTTCAGAGGGAAGCTCACCAAACATTTTCTGATAACGATTTGCGAACCGACCAAGTTCTGTGAAACCGTGAGCAAAAGCAATTTCCGTTACATGAGTTGATTCATTTTTTGCCCGTTTGAGATCAATGTAGGCTCTACTAAGCCGTCGATGCGTCAGAAACTGAAGTGGGCTTTTACCAGCAATGGTCTGGAATGCCACTTCAAGTGTTCGTCGACTCACGTTTACATCGGTACAAAGATCGGAAACAGTTACGGACTTGGATTGAAATACATCCGCATAGGCGAGGGCCCTCTCAACCACTTGCCTTGAGCGTGAATCTGTGAGTTGTGTCACTTCAGCTGGCTCCAACAGAGACCGGACAGCGGTGAGTAGCTCATTTTCAAACTGCCTTTTCGGCACATTTTCAGGCCGAGTTATAGTCCGAGCCAGGAGTCTACAAAGACGTTGCGACCACCTTTGAATCTGCAAGGGGTTCGTTCTGAGAAAAGAAGACCTACACGAATCAAAAATATTCTCGACATCGAGAGCCTGACCAACTACTCCCCTGCCTAATTCCTCGACACACCACTGCCTGTCAAGAATCATTACAACATGACGCTGTCCTGGATCATAGGTTGCATGAATTGTTTTCCCTGAGTGACTAAATGGCATTACTCCCCGTGAGATCGTTCGCCCCCACCACAGCGAATCTGTCTCTACTAGAGGAAGGCAGATACCTAGGCGATCCCCACGCAGAGAACCAAGATTATGGGAACGAGCCCCGTACTCCTCGACATAGAGTGCTGAACGCTCAGTGCCAGCAAATTGAACATGACGACTAAATGCACCCTGATTGAGTTGCACTGTTTCATATTCATAAAGAAGATCAAAAACCTGATTGTCCTCTGCCGGATCCATTGTCTGGACCTGTCCCGCAAGAAGATGTGGCCTTTGGCAGTCAATATTTTGATCTAGAGTTGACATCGTTTCATGCTCACCAACGACAACCAATTTTTATTTGTGAACACCAAGTCTTTCAACAACTTGTCTCAAATGCAACTGAATTAGAAAACAGGCCTGAAATATCAATTTCATGGAATATCGTTTTGCAATCGATAGTTTTGGAACAGATACACAATCAAAGCGAGGCGGTCCCTATCGCAGTTTTTTTCTTCCCGTGCTGAAATTTTTCACAATGACTGCTCGATCATATTCATCACCCAACACTGTGT
>JBDOMQ010000137.1:0-5049 GCA_039831725.1 Pirellulales bacterium | reverse complement strand
ACTTCTCATGATTTCGCCTCTGCGTGTAGTCACCAAAAACACTCTCAGACCTTTTTCACAAACTTCCACGAACGGTGTATACGAGCATTTCGGAAATCTTCTGGCACCGTCTTTCTGCTAATCTCATATATATCGTAAATACTAGAGAGCAAATCTTTATCAAATTTGAATCGCCTATAATTGGTCGAAAAATAGACAATGCCACCTGCACTAAGATTATCAGCAACTGCTTGAAGTAAATCGGCATAGTCACTCTGAACATCCCAGTCCTGTTGCTGTCTCGTCGAACGTGAAAATGTTGGTGGATCAACCACTACAAGATCAAATGGTCGCTCACCTCGACGACCACGGTGTTTGAGGAATTCACGAGCGTCATCACGAAGGAGGACATGCTGTCGCCTATCTAAAAAGCCATTTGCTGTGAGATTTCTCCTCGCCCATTCGAGATAGGTATTTGATAGGTCAACAGTTGTGGTTGCTTCTGCTCCACCAGCAGCTGCCGCTACAGAAAAACTACCTGTGTAACCAAATAAATTCAGGAAAGAACGACCGGCCGCATCACCACGCACCATCGCACGAGTTTGGCGATGATCAAGAAAAAGCCCAGTATCAAGATAATCGGAAAGGTTGACGTCAAACTTCAAACCATGCTCGCTTACCGGAAACGTAACAGATCGCTCATCCACTTTTTCGTACTGCCCGCCGGCTCGCTGTCGGCGACGCACCTTCAAGAACACGCAGTCTCTCGCAAGGCCCAACTGATCAGCTGCCGCCTCAATAAGTCGATCGAGCCAAACATCATGCTCAATAGCTGTTCTCTCATGAGGGCGTTCGTATTCGGCTGCGTGCAGCCAATCACCGTACCTGTCAATAACAAGCGGAATCTCTGGGATATCTCGATCATAGAGTCGATATGCCTCGATTCCTTGTTTCCGTGCCCATCGCCCAAGATGACGAGACCGCTTTGCAAGCCGTCGCCGAAAATCTCCTATTTGGTCACTTACACTTCGTGATACTTTCCTTGTTGAACCGAAGTGCCCTGATTCCGACTCTGCTGGCGTTTGATCTCCAAGAGACGCGACTGAAACTCGAGCCCCGTGAACAACTAGCTCTATTAACCGACACTCAATTGGACCGTTGAAAAGGACTACTCGGCGGTGTGGTTTCAGACCGATTGATTTTGCCAGCTCAACTGGTGCGAGCACCCCCGCCCGCCAGCCTGGACAAGAATTTTTTAACCAGTCACCAATCCTACGAAATACCGCGCCTGCTCTCGGCTGCGAGAGTCGCTCGCCATACGGCGGATTGGTGAGCACCAAGCCAGGGCCACCTGCTGGACTCACAGCCTCAAAATGATTGCATGAAAATCTGATGGACTCGGCTACTCCTGCTGATGCAGCCGATTGTTTTGCAATCTGAATCGCAGCAGGATCAAGATCACTTGCTTGAAATATACCCGAAGGCGTCCTGACTCTATTTTCAAGATCAAGAAGAATTGTTTCGGCAAGTTTTCGATCAAAATCATGAAAACGAAAAAAACCCTGTTTCCGCTTTCTTGCCCGCAGCAGACCCGGCGCAAGACCAGCCGCCTGGGTTGCCGCCTCAATGATGAATGTTCCTGAACCACACAGTGGGTCGAACAAAGGTTCACCCGGTTGCCATCCTGAAATCCCAAGAATACCGGCAGCGAGAACCTCTGATAGAGGCGCCTCGACTTTCCCTTTTCTCCAACCACGCTGGTGCAAAGACTGACCCGCTGCATCACGAAAAAGAGTTGCTGTTTCTCCGGCAAGATGGAGCGACAGCCGAAGGCTTGCCCCATGTAGCTGCACATTAGGCCGGTGACCATGTACCGCTCGCACGCCATCTACCACCGCATCTTTAACAACTTGGGAAGCGTAGAGTGAATGATCTATGAATGAATCATGAACTCGAGCATCGACTCTCAGTGTTTGAGTCGGACGGAGATGCTTTGCCCAATCCAAACTTGAAATCGATCTATAAAGTGACTCCGGTGAACTCACGGCAAACCGACCAAGTGGCTCAAGGATTCGAATCGCTACTCGCGACTCCAGTACCGCCCTATAAAGCGTCTCTGTTGTTCCTGTGAATTCAATCGTCCGACGCCCGATTCTCAAATCCGTAGCACCAAGCCCTGCCAACTCTTTCGCCAGCAACCACTCAAGGCCATCGAGTGTTCTTGCTGTCAGACGCGGCGGCATATCCGGCTCGCCAGGAAGCAGTGGCCGTGGAACTGGGGGCACTTCAGGGAAAAGAGATTCCATTACGTCTGCCAGAACTCTCGTTAACGATCATCGATCAATCGATGCTGTTCCTGCCATGAACCTATCCTGCATTGCCTGCACCTTCATTGGCTCACTTCTCAGGGCTTCCATCGCCCGCACACATGCTGCAGCGGCCGGAAGTGTTGTTATACAAGGAACCCCATAGAGCACACTTGCCGCCCGGATTCTCCCTTCATCAGTACGGGCGCCCTTCCCACGAGGTGTATTAAAAATCAGTTGGACGTCACCATCAATTAGATGATCTATAAGGTTTGGGTGCCCCTCCTGTAATTTCTTAACTGTTTCGACCTCAATTCCGGCTTGCGACAATGCTTCCGAAGTGCCCGAAGTAGCGATCAATTCAAAGCCCAACTTCACAAGTCGTCGAGCTAGGTCCACCATAGATTCTTTTGCCGACTTACTTGCAACGCTCAGAAAAATCTTCCCTGTTTCCGGCAGTACGGTTCCTGCCGCAAGCTGGCCCTTTGCAAAGGCAAGGCTGAAGTTGTCACTCACCCCCATTACTTCACCAGTACTCCTCATCTCCGGCCCAAGCGCAATATCAACACCGGCAAACTTAACAAACGGAAACACACTTTCTTTCACGCTCACATGTGAAGGAACAGGATCTGCAATGACTCCTTGTTCAGAAAGAGTTTCCCCGGCCATGACTTTAACAGCAATTTTTGCAATAGGCACGCCTGTTGCCTTTGAAACAAAGGGAACTGTTCGACTCGCACGCGGATTAACCTCAATGACGTATAAGGCGTGCTCACTCCCCTCACGCTTCACGGCAAACTGAACATTCATAAGGCCGACGACCCCAAGACTCTTTGCTAAGCTCACAGCAGCCTGCTTGATTTCTGAAACAGTCTGCTCACTAAGATTGTGCGGAGGTATACAACATGCCGAGTCACCCGAATGCACACCAGCTTCTTCTATATGCTCCATAACTCCGGCCACTACCACATCCGTGCCATCAGAAATGCAATCGACATCAACTTCTGTCGCATCCTCCAGAAAACGGTCTATTAATACTGGCTGGCCTTGAGCAACTATAAATGCTTCCGCCACAAATCTTTCAAACTGTGATTGGTCATAACAAATCTCCATTGCACGACCACCGAGCACAAAGCTTGGGCGAACCAAGGAAGGAAAACCAATTCTGGAAACCTCCTTACGCGCCTGCTCAAGAGTACGAGCTATTCCACTTGCAGGCTGCTTCAGGCTCAATCGATCCAGAAGTTCACGGAATTTCTCACGATCTTCTGCTTCTTCGATCGTATCGACACTTGTCCCAATGATTGGTAGCCCTGCGGCAGCAAGCGCCCTTGCTAGATTCAGCGGGGTCTGTCCACCAAGTTGAACAATCACTCCATCGGGATTGATCCGGTCAGCAATATTGAGGACATCTTCACTCGTCAAAGGCTCAAAAAACAACAGATCGCTTGTGTCGTAATCGGTACTGACTGTCTCAGGGTTTGAGTTAACCATCACACTCTCAATCCCTAGTTCTCGCAGTGCAAAACTTGCATGACAGCAGCAGTAATCAAACTCAATGCCCTGTCCAATTCTATTAGGCCCACCTCCGAGTATCATGACCCGTTTTACGCCATCTGCTTTTGGCGGCGTCTCATCTTCATCCTCCCACGTGGAATAATAGTAAGGAGTTTCAGCTTCAAACTCGGCAGCACATGTATCGACTGCTTTAAACGTCGCGACAATCCCTCGAGATTTTCGGTTTTCTCGGACATCGAGCTCCACCTCTCCTAAGAGAGTCGCTAACTGCCTATCCGAAAACCCAGCCTGCTTGGCTTGGCGAAGCGTCGTGTCATCAATATCGTTCAGACTACCAACATCCCGAACACGTTGCTCGAGCTCAACAATCTGCAACAACTGGTCGAGGAACCATCGATCAATACCAGTCAGTGTATGCAGTTCTTCGATAGTCAAACCAGCTAACATCGCGTACCGCAAAAACCAAACCCTATCCGGATCCGGCCTCGCAACTCTCGCACGAATATCATCAATTGATGGCTGTGTAGGTGTACCCCAGAGGTCTTTTCCGTCACAACCAAATCCAAACGACCCAACTTCAAGCCCTCGAAGCGCTTTTTGAAATGCTTCCTTAAACGTCCGGCCAATTGCCATCGTTTCGCCAACACTCTTCATCTGAGTGGACAGCCTGCTGTCGGCCTCAGGGAATTTCTCAAATGCAAAACGAGGGACTTTTACGACCACATAGTCGATTGAGGGCTCAAAGCAGGCCTTCGTCTTACGTGTAATATCATTCGCCAACTCATGGAGTCGCCAACCCACGGCGAGTTTGGCTGCTATTTTCGCTATCGGAAAACCGGTTGCCTTGCTCGCAAGTGCCGACGAACGACTCACTCGTGGATTCATCTCGATGACTATCATGCGACCCGTGTCAGGATGAACCGCAAATTGGATATTCGACCCTCCTGTCTCAACACCAATTGCCCGAATAACTGCAAAACTCGCATCTCGCATAAATTGATATTGACGATCAGTAAGAGTCATCGCCGGGGCAACTGTAATTGAATCACCAGTGTGAACACCACAGGGGTCAAAGTTCTCTATAGAGCAAATGACAACTGCGTTGTCATCAGCATCTCGCATGACCTCCATCTCATATTCTTTCCAACCTAGAATCGACTCCTCGACGAGGACCTCACTTACTGGTGAAAGATCGAGACCACGCTGCACCTTCTGGTCAAACTCCTCACGGTTGTATGCCACACCA
>JBDOMQ010000010.1:0-5053 GCA_039831725.1 Pirellulales bacterium | reverse complement strand
ATCAGTGACTCGAGAACATGGGCAAGATCTTTGTTCTTTGCTGCACGTGGTGACAAAAGTAGCACCGCGTCATAGGGCGGAAACGCCCCTTTCGGATCATTGAGAACTGCAAGATTAAAGGCATCGATCCTACCATCGGTCGAGAAGCCCGCTGCAACATCGACCTGGCCATCTGCCACCGCCTGGTACATGAAGGTCGAATCCATTCCGACTTCCGTAATATCTGACAATGAATACAGCCTTCTCACGCGCTGCCATTCCGGCCGACCAAAAAATTCTGGATCGCCTCCTATCCTGAGGTCTTTTGCAATCGGGGTCAGATCCCCAATCTGAGTAAGCCCATATCTCTGCACTGTCTCACGTCTGGCAACCAGTGCGTACGTGTTCTCAAAGCCCAATGCCCCAGCGAGAACAATGCCATACTCGTCATACAGCCTTCCGGCGACGGCAGCACGCATCGCAATCCGATTTATCGGGGCTGTCTCCTTTAAGACCGTGCTCCAAATCGTCCCTGTGTACCCGACATAGATATCGACTGTGTTTTTAGCAAGAGCGTCAAAAACAATTGTCGATCCCATATTACTGAGGACCTCAGGCGTGCCACCCGCATCTTCAATTTTCTTTTGAATAAGCTCCGCCAGAATAAACTGTTCTGTAAAACCCTTGGCGCCAATTCGAATGACCTGCCCTTCGAGTGTGGTTCTCAATGGATTCCCTGTATCTGATACCTCTGCCGCCGTTCCCTGTTCCACTAGCTTTGAAAACCCTACAGATTTTGGCTCAAGAACGCCCGGAAGGATGCCCATTGCAACGAGGCCAACAATGGCACACGTTGCGAGCACCAAAGAGGTTCTCCTTTGTGACTGAATACTGCTTTCGATGACGGCTATGAGCTGATCGAGAACCAGCGAGAGGGTCATTGTGGCAACACAACCGAAGATTACTCGTTGCCAATCTCGGAGTTGGAGACCACTAAATATATAATTTCCAAGACTTGGCGCACCAACAGGCGTTGAGAGTGTCGCAATACCAACAACCCAGACCGTCGCTGTGCGAATACCGGCTAGAATTACAGGAAAGGCAAGCGGCAATTCAACACGAAACAATTGTTGCAGAGGCCGCATTCCAACAGCTTTGGCTGCTTCGCGCATGGCTGGATCGACAGACTCCAGACCAACAATTGTATTTCGTATAATTGGCAAAATACTGTAGACGAGCAACGCTATAAATGCTGGCCAATAGCCGATTGTACCTCCCAATAAAGCCACCATGATGGCTAGCAAAGCAATGCTGGGAACTGTTTGGACAAGAGATACCATCGACATGACAGGACCTCGTATCCTCGCGCATTTCACGCAAAGTACACCAAGAGGCAGGCTGATCAGCACCCCAATAAATATAGCTGGAACAGCGAGCGTGAGATGACCGCCAAGCAGATTTGGCAGCTGTTCAAACAGGAGAACCAGTCGGGGGCTCATCGGTCACCTCCAGCCGCGCTTCCATGAAGGAGCGACTCGATGAAGTCGCTATGGCGACGCGGCGTATCAATCAGCTGCGCTACATATCCATTGGAAGGAGATGTTAACAGAACCCGGGGACTTGCCACTTGCACCAGTTCACCTTTATGCATGACTGCGATACGATCAGCAAGGAGAACCGCTTCTGACATGTCGTGTGTCACGAGAACAACACTCAAGTCTAGTTTTCTCTGGAGTGTTCGGAATTCTTGCTGCAAGTCGTCACGGGTAATTGGATCGAGTGCACCAAACGGCTCGTCCATCAAAATTGCCTGCGGCTTTGATGCAAGAGCCCTCGCAAAACCGACCCGTTGTTGCTGCCCACCAGAAAGTTCTGCCGGAAGACGGTCTCGATATTCACCAGCTGGTAAATCGACCATTGCGAGTAATTCATTGACTCGCTCAGCAATTGAACCCTTGGTCCATCCTAGCAACTGCAATGTGACCCCAACATTTTGACCGACCGTCAAATGAGGAAAGAGCCCAACGCCCTGAAAGGCGTAGCCAATTGACCGTCTGAGACCGACTGGATCAACATTGGTGACGTCCTCGCCCATAACCTTTACAGAGCCAGAGGTGGGTTCAATGAGCCTGTTGATCATTTTCAGCGTAGTTGTTTTCCCACTACCTGAACCACCAACAATAGCCAATACTTCTCCCTGCGCCACCGAAAGATCGACTGCTTTCACCGCGGGCTCATCAGAATTTTGAAAACACTTCGTGAGGGCGACGAGTTCTATAGCGGGAACGTGCATGTTCTCCGGATCACTCCTAACCACACGGACGGTATTCTACGCGGCAAGCGAGTCACACTGAGAGTGGACGCAAACACGCCACGGCAAAGTCAGCCGCGTCATCCGTCCATAATTTTTCCAGGCCAAGGCCACTTTCACGGGCAAGCGTTTCGAACTCATCTGGCGTGTATTTATGCGATTCCTCCATACGAATTGCCTCGCCAGCCTCGAAGGTGACTTCATCTCCAGCCATCTCAACAGTGTGACTTTGGTCCACCCATAACCGACTAACAATGGCACCTTCATCCTCAACCCAATCAGCCCGGAAAGTAAACTTGTCACGGTCGAGTGCCACACCCACCTCACTAGCAAGTCGATCGATAACATTATAATTAAACTCTGCAGTGACCCCTTCAGCGTCGTTATATGCAGCTTCCATCCGACCCTGATCTTTTTTGCAGTCAAACCCAACAACAACTGCGCCAGCTGCCTCGGCTTGCTCATCGTTGACCTGTTCCTGAATCATGCTGCCGAATGTTTTCAGGAGCGATGCTGCATCAGCTCGACTAAAATTACCGACTGTTGAACCTGGGAAATAGACTGCACGAGATCGCACCGCTGATTCGCATCTGGGGATTGGATGTCCTTTTGTAAAGTCTGCCCAGACGGGCAACACTTCGATGTCATGCCTGTCAGCAATTGCAGTTGCGGATTCGAGGAGAAAATCACGGCTAATATCCACTGGCACGTAGGCAGCCGGGTCTGGCATGGCGGCTAGGAGGAGATCCGTTTTCAAACTTGCACCACTACCGGGTTCTATCAGCATGCACCCATTACCAAGGGCTTTCCCAATCGCATCAGAAATCTCTCGCATCAGGGCGAGTTCAGTCCGTGTGATATAGTACTCATCCACTTCACAGATCTGTTCAAACAACATACTTCCGCGTTGATCATAATGCAGCTTCGCAGGAAGTGACTTCACTTTTGCGGTGAGGCCCTCGTGTACTTCCTCAAGTAAAGGTCGCTGCTGAGGTGCGAATTCAAGAAGCTGAAGTCCGTCTTGTACCGCTATTTGTTCATTTCCCAACTGACACTCAAAACTATTGTCGACGGACACGTACACCCCATTCCTTAGGCTCCATCCGAACAGCAAAATGACTGCGCAGATCGTAAAAAACATACAGTAGCGTCTCCAGCAGGATCAGCTTCCTCATCGAACCCTACAGCCCAGATCGCAAATGATCAACTATATTTCAAAAATTATTAGCTATTTCGGGTTAAAACTGTGGTTTATTCAACACACTACCAAAAACCCTTCCATTGATAATCGCTATTTTCACGAGGTTTCATCAGATGACTATCTTGTCAGCATACAGACGATACCACATCTCCCGAAAGTCTCGTCTGTGCGGATTATACGGACCGCTTTTCATCGTTGGGTTCGTATGCATCTCGTTTATGACGCCATGGGTCCATGCATCACAAGCAAGTGCTACTCAAGCGGAGCCGGCCGCACCTACAAACAAACAAAAAAAATCACCCCCAAACCAACAAGCTTCAACCAAAGCAAAAAAAGATGCTGTCTCAGAAACAATTGACCCCGCCAGAGTTCGTGAGGAAATTGATGCAATCCGCACAGATAACTCACTGCCTGAAGAGATGCGAGCTCGTTGCCAAGAAATTCTCACCACCACCCTGAAAGACATTGAAAGTAGGGAAGACGATCAACTACAGATACAGCAACTAGTCAAAGCTGCTCAGTCTTCTGAGCAACGGAAGAGGTCCGTTGAAGCTTCGGCCAACAAACCTGTCAGTATATCATTCGACGGGGTAACCCCGGATAGTGATGCCAGTAAAATTGAAGAACTTCTAAGATCTTTGAACAAAGATCTTCTTGCAACCACACTCGAAGCAAATCGTATCCAAAAGGAACTCAATTCCCGCCGCACAGAGACGAAATCACTACCGGTTCAAATATCAAAAACTGAAGAGGAATTGAATTCGTCAGGACCTCCTGAGGAAACAACTGATTCTAATCCGGTGCTTACAGCAGCACTGAAGCAGGCCGCAATCGCCAAGCGAGCCAAACTTGTGACCGCACTCGAACTCTGTCGGCAAAAGATTGCGACGTACGATGCTGAAGCAAGTGTCCTTCCGCTCGAGAAGGCAGCACTCGACACGCGTACAGCAGCACTTTCAAAGGCTATCACTGACGTCAATGCGTGGGTCACACGACGACATACAGATGACATTCAAAACAAAATATCAGAATATCAGACAACAGTAAGTGAGGCTGATTTTGATGACCGTAATGACTACGACCATTTTTTCGCATTGCTTGAATTATGGCCACTCACCGTTGCCCGTGCGGAGTCATGGAACATCCAGCTGCTCGCCCTCAAAGAAAAAGCAAATAGTCTACGGGATGACTTCCAAGAAACCGCATCGCTCGTAGATGCAGACAGGGCCACTGGATCCGGACTTAGTCGCACTGCAGGTTATCTGTTACGCAGAAAACATGTCATGCTGAATCGCGAACGGACAATGTTGAGTCAACTGTACCCTCAAGGGAATGCAGTCGACGAAGCCCAGGATATCCTCGGAGACATCGACACCGAACTTGACAAAGTTGAACAAAAACTTAGTGCCAGTCACACACCCGCACAAAATAAAATACTCGAAGCAAGGAAGAAAATCCTGAACGAAATGAGTCTCGATGTCGATCGCTGCCTTGCTGACATTCTTATTCCATCGGGCGTAAACCTCAAGAAATTGTCCAATATAATTGATGATTATCAGCGA
>JBDOMQ010000253.1:0-5066 GCA_039831725.1 Pirellulales bacterium | reverse complement strand
TACAATCGGTTCTTCATGTTCCCATGCACCTGGAGGAAATAGTTCTCTTACAGCCTCGAGTCTGCGGTCAGCCCGAGCACGAATAGCCGCAGCCTGCTCTGGGGTCAACTCCTCCACACTCACCGTTTCGCGATAACGAGGCTCCACCCAAGGGACGACTGCTAAACGGTATAATCCCGCCGTCGCTAAGACTACGAGAAACACGCGCACGGTGCGTCCTAATCGGTTTTCCATCAAGCAATCCCGTTTCCTTGATAGTGCTCTACGAGATTCTTCCAGCAACCTCGAGATCGCAGGAGGACTTCAACCGTTTCCCGCACAGCCCCTTTTCCTCCTGGCAACTGTGTTGTGAAGTCTGATGCTTCTTGAACTTCCAAGCAGGCGTCTGCAACTGCCACGCCAAAGCCAACTCGCCGAATTACTGGAAGGTCAGGCAGATCGTCGCCTATGTAGGCAACTGCATCCCAACCCAAGTCACAGAAACTAACCAGTTCAGAGACCGCCTCGACCTTATCCCCAATACCCTGCTTGACAAAATCGATGCTCAACTCAGCTGCTCGCCATTTGACAACTTGGCTGGAACGTCCAGTGACGATACCAACCTGAAAACCGGCTCGCTGCCACAGCTTGATTCCCAGTCCATCTCGAATATTAAACGTCTTCTGCTCAATACCATCCTCTGACCAGGTCACCCCACCGTCTGTTAAAACACCGTCACAATCCAGTAAAAGAAGCTGAACTTTGCTTGCATTCGACAGCCGGGAATTTGAGGATAGATCTGTTGAATATTTTGCCATCTGTCGTCTCAAACTAATCTTCTATGAAATAAACCAGCTACTATGCGATGCACGTCTCCGCCGCCAAATGATGGACCTTTCGTCAGGCTGCTGAACTATGCTTTCGCTGCTTATTTTCTGGATGGTTCGGATTCTTTGAATTTGCTGAAAGATCAGCGCCTACCAGATCAACAACATCAATAAGGCCAGAAGGGCATCCGCTTGTATCAACAACGGGCAATTCACTAAGACGTCGTCTGTCGAGCAAAGAAACAGCATCTTCCAACCGAGTTCCTTCCGGAACTGAAATCGGATCACTGGTCATGACTTCTCTTATTGGACGGTCGAGTGCATCGTCTTGACGATTCTCAAAGAGTCGGGCGAGATCACTATCTGTAAAAATTCCAACTAAATGATCCTCGGCAGTAACAATCATGACCGCACCTGTCCGACGTGATGGGAGAGGGCGAGCAAAAACCTCACGAACAGTATCTTCGGGCCTCGCTAACCGGCAACATTCAACTGGGCGCATTTTTTCTTCAACCTTTAGAAGCCGCATACCAAGGCTTCCTCCCGGATGCCGCGCAGCAAAATCGTCGTGACTAAAACCACGATTCCCACTAAGCACGAGCGACATACTGTCACCAATTGCAAGCATGACAGTAGTGCTTGTGCTCGGAGCCACACCTAATGAGTCCGCCTCTACAAGACGGCCTGTTTCGACAACAACACTCGCGAATTGTCCAAGCGTGCTATTGCGTTGGCTTGTGAGTGCTATGATCGGTATCTCCCTTGATTTGACGTGAGGAAGAATCTGTGTTAACTCGGTAGTCTCTCCCGACTGCGAGATGGCAAGCATCAGATCGTCGTTCCGTAGAACACCAAGATCTCCGTGCATTGCTTCTGCCGGATGGAGAAAGTGGCTTGGGGTTCCAGTAGATGCGAGTGTTGCTGATATTTTTCGCCCAATGAGACCGGCTTTCCCCATCCCTGTTACAACGACACTCCCCGTGCAGTTTTCAAGAAGCTTTATCGCCTTGCAGAACGATTCATCGAGCATGTCTGCTGCTTCTAGAATCGCTGCGGCCTCTGATCGCAGCACTACAGCGGCTTGCTGAAGCAATGCTTGATTCTTCGATTCAACCACAGTCGTCCTCCAGTCCTGATTTCATTTACCTGCTATTCGGTAAACAAGGAGGGACTATACGACGGCTACAGGCGTCACCACAACGCGCATTTCACGGAAAATAGGCGTATTTGATACGCCTATGCAGGAAAAGAACGGCTCTTAACTGTACCGCTTGGCCATTTCATCGAGGGTTATCACAGGCACTTTCCCAGCATTACCGGCCTGACCGAACTGTACCATTCGCTCAGCGCACACCTTCTGCATGGCCGCTCGTGCTGGTTTCAGATAATCCCGTGGATCAAACTTCTCTGGTGATTCAGCAAGGACCTTCCGAATTGCACCCGTTATTGCCATTCGGCAATCCGTATCAACATTAATTTTACGCACACCGTGCTTAATGCCTCGCTGAATTTCCTCAACTGGCACACCATATGTTTGAGGCATTTTTCCGCCATATTTATTGATGATATCCTGCAACTCCTGAGGCACACTCGATGAACCGTGCATGACCAGATGGCAGTTTGGCAGTTTGGCATGAATTTCCTCGATCCGCTTCATTGCAAGAACATCACCATCAGGCTTGCGACTGAATTTGTATGCTCCGTGGCTTGTACCTATTGCGACTGCGAGTGCATCCACGCCTGTCGCTTCAACAAACCGAGCGGCCTCATCAGGATCTGTAAGTAATTGATCTTGGGAGAGCACACCCTCTGCTCCGTGCCCGTCCTCAGCCTCACCTTGCCCACTTTCGAGTGAACCGAGACAACCGAGTTCTCCCTCGACCGAAACACCTCGTGAATGAGCCTGCTTTACAACTTCAGTGGTTACCTGGACGTTATAATCAAAGTCAGCGGGAGTCTTTCCATCTTCTTTGAGCGAGCCGTCCATCATCACACTGGTGAAACCATTATCAATCGCACTCTCACACGTTGCCGGTGAATTGCCGTGATCCTGGTGCATTGCGATTGGTATCCCAGGATAAAGCTCTGCTGCTGCAAGCATCAGATGCCGCAGATAATTATCCTGGCTGTACGCCCGCGCACCCCGTGAGGCCTGTACAATAACAGGCGAATCTGTCTCTTTTGCCGCCTCCATGATAGCTTGAATCTGCTCCATGTTATTGACATTAAAAGCAGCCAAACCGTAATCATTTTCAGCAGCATGATCGAGCAAAATACGCAAAGGAACCAGAGGCATAAGAGGACTCTCCGTCAGGATGGTGAAAGCGAACAATCAATGTCGTACAATCATACGGAATCTTTCGACATGCTAAAATCCCCCCACCGGATATGCCCGAAGGTCAATTAAGAGAAATAGGCATGGACTTGCAGCCAACGACTGATCCACTGAGCAGCTTTTTGTACGTCGTTGGAGGCTGGATTTGTGTCGGCTTTGCCGTTCTTGGTGCTATTCTCCCCCTCCTTCCAACAACGCCTTTTCTTTTGCTGGCTAGTTGGTGCTTTTACCGGGGATCACCAAGAATTCACGCATGGCTGCATCGTTCACGGTGGTTTGGGCCGACGCTGGATGACTGGCAAGAGTATCGAGGCATCCGAAAAACGGCAAAATATCGAACAATAGCTCTGGTTGTGACAGTCGTTATTTGCAGCCTCTTACTCAACAGTCTCCCGTGGTGGCTGAAATATGTGGCTCTCGGCGCCGTCGGCATTGGGCTGTACGTCATTGCCACAGTACCAACCCTTCCTGACGACACACCTCGACCCCCGAGAACAATTCTCACAGAGTAATTAAACCCGAAAAAAGACATTTGTTGTCCAGAGTCACTCAAACGGTATACAACGGATGTCCTTGGGTGGGTAATTTTATCTCTGGTTTACCTCTGGAAAGTATTCATGAAACCGGCACACGGCGTTTGGGCATTGATTCTTTTTTTGATAATTGCACACCAAGATATTTGGTTTTGGGACGACACCACGTTGGTCTTCGGTTTTCTTCCAGTCGCTCTCGCGTACCATGCTTGCATCTCTCTTGCAGCCGGATTTACCTGGTATCTCGCAACTCGCTTCTGCTGGCCAACTGACCAGTCACCTTCAGCTCAACAAAGGGAAACTGTATAGTGCCACAACTTCTCATTATCTGCGGATATCTTTTCCTTCTTCTCCTGCTTGGCATCGGCGCGAGTCGTCTCTTTCGTGGTACGAGCCAAGACTACATGCTAGCGAGCCATTCTATTGGCCCGTTTCTCCTCTTGATGTCTATTTTCGGGACAACAATGACCGCCTTTGCCTTGGTTGGCTCAACTGGTGAATCCTTTAAGGAGGGTGTTGGTGTCTACGGAATGCTTGCCAGCTCAAGCGGCATCATTCACTCACTTTGTTTTCTTCTTCTCGGTGTAAAAGTTTGGGAACTGGGCAAGAAGTACGAATACCGCACTCAGGTGCAATTTTTTCGTGACCGCCTCGAGAGCCGTTGGATTGGTGTCATTCTTTTCCCTGTCCTTGTCGGACTTGTGATCCCTTACCTTCTGATTGGTGTCATGGCATCTGGCACTGTCATTAACAAGGTAACTGCAGGATCGATACGAGATGGCCAGGTTGTTGGCGGCACATTCGAGGAGGGGACGTTTCCTCACTTTCTTGAACAGGGAAAAAATCCGAAAAGTGAAGAGCCTGCAAGCTTTACGTACGGCTCACAGGGTGGTGTCCCAAAACCGTTAGCTTCACTTGCCATATGCGCCATCGTCTTGGTTTATGTCTTTCTTGGTGGCATGAGAGGAACAACGTGGGCCAACACGTTTCAGACGTTAGTTTTTATGGTCTTAGGTCTCGTCACGTTTGTTGTTATTGCGTGGCGGCTTGGTGGACAAGAGAGTTTCTGGGCCAGCCTCCAGATGGCGAGCAGTTCCATTCCTGTTGAAAAGCTAACACGGATCCATATACCACCTGAAAAATTCCTCACCTATATGTTTGTACCTCTAAGCGTTGGTATGTTTCCTCATCTTTTCCAACATTGGCTCACTGCGCGGAGCGCAGAGAGTTTCAAACTACCAATTGTGGCGCACCCATTATTTATTGCTATTGTTTGGGTTCCATGCGTATTGATTGGCGCATGGGCAACAAGTGACCTCATAACGATACCTCCGCCTGTTGCTGCCAACCCAAATGCTGTTCTGCCTTTCCTTGTGAAACAGCTAGCCGGCC
>JBDOMQ010000355.1:0-5072 GCA_039831725.1 Pirellulales bacterium | reverse complement strand
CTCGCTGAAGATCAGGCTCCGGTCGAGATCTACAATAGTCCATTGTCAGAATCTGGTGTGCTCGGGTTTGAGTACGGATACAGTCTGGACTGTCCCGATGGGCTTGTGATGTGGGAGGCGCAGTTCGGTGACTTTGTGAATGTTGCCCAAGTCGTTATAGATCAATTTATTGTCAGTGCTGAAGACAAGTGGAATCGACTCTCTGGTATCGTGATGCTGTTACCCCATGGCTTCGAAGGCATGGGTCCTGAGCATTCTAGTGCCCGGCTTGAAAGGTTCCTTCTTCTTGCAGCGAAAGATAATATCCAAGTCGTGCAGCCAACCACACCAGCCCAGTTGTTTCACTGCCTCAGGAGGCAGGTGCTTCGTATCTGGAGAAAGCCACTGGTTGTGATGACGCCGAAAAGCTTGTTACGTCACCCTAAATGCGTTTCTACTCTCAATGATTTGGCGGAGGGGAATTTTCAAAGAGTGATTCCAGATCAGTCCGGTACGCGTCCGGAGGATGTGCGGAGGGTTCTGCTGTGTAGTGGCAAAGTGTTCTACGAACTTGAGAAAAGAAAGTCTGAATTAGAGCGTTCCGATGTTGCCATCGTACGCGTGGAGCAACTCTATCCACTGCCGCGAAAATCTTTACAAAAGGCCTTAGCAGATTATGCCGACGGAACCCCCGTTCTTTGGGTTCAAGAAGAGCCTGAGAATATGGGGGCGTGGCGGTTTCTGAGAATTCATTTTGGTGAAACATTATTTGATAGGCTGCCATTTTCTGGAGTATGTCGACAGAGTGCGGCGAGTCCAGCAACGGGTTCGAAGAAGAGTCATGATCTCGAGCAAAGTGAGTTACTGACGGCTGCGTTTCTAAGTTAGAGATTTATGATTAGGAGAGCCCAAAAGAAACGGTTGTCTGTTCACGATGTGGCAGTACAACTCATCTGATACATGCAAACGAAAAATTGAACAACCCAACCCAAACCCCTTTATAGTATGTAGGAGTCCATGGCCATTGAACTAAAGGTTCCAGAAGTTGGTGAGTCCATCACTGAAGTGATGATTGGCGTCTGGAAAAAAAATGTAGGTGATTCAGTTTCTACGGATGAAACTGTTGTAGAAATTGAGAGTGACAAAGCCACTGTTGAACTGCCATCTCCCTCGAATGGAGTTGTCTCGACAATTCTAAAGCAGGCTGGGGAGCAGGCGGTTGTTGGTGAGGTGATAGGGTATCTCGAAGCTGTTTCATCGAGTCAGCCAACTCCAGCAACAACACCGGAGTCACCAGTTTCCTCCCAGGCGCAATCTGTCGATGTCCGTCATCGCGTCGGTAGTACTGTTATTGGATCTGTACAGCCAGCATCCGGTGCTGGCCCTGTCATGCCAGCTGCAGCAAGAGTTTTAGGAGAAGCTGGTATTTCTCCTGGGGCCGTTTCTGGAAGTGGCCCCGGTCAGCGAGTCACAAAAGCCGATGCCACGTCTGCAGTATCTGCATCCCCTCCATCAACTGCTTCAACACTTGCAGGTGTAAGTAGTCAGCCACAACCCGTAATGACAGGGACTACTGCAATTTCGTCGTCGGAAACAAGTCGAAGTGAACGACCAGTTCTGATGAGCCCAATGCGGCGACGGATTGCAGAGCGACTTGTTGAGGCTCAGCATCAAGCTGCCCTGCTGACAACGTTTAATGAAGTAGATATGTCTTCTGTTATGAAACTTCGCAAGAAGTTTAAAGATAACTTTGTTGATCGCCATGGTGTCAAACTTGGCTTCATGTCCTTTTTTGTAAGGGCTGCCGTAGAAGCTCTGCACGCTGTCCCACAAGTTAACGCAGAATTTCGTGATCCCCATATTGTGTATCGAGATTTTTGCGATATAGGAATTGCGGTTGGTGGGGGGAAGGGCCTTGTTGTTCCAATTCTACGTAATGCTGAGCAGATGAATTTTGCTCAAATTGAACAGTCAATTGGAGATTTTGCTCGTCGAGCGGCTGATAACAAAGTTAAGCTTGAGGAACTCCAGGGTGGAACGTTTACTATTTCAAATGGTGGGGTTTATGGCTCCATGCTTAGCACGCCAATTATCAACCCACCGCAGAGTGGAATTTTAGGCTTACACGCAATTCAGGAGAGGCCAGTCGCTGTGGATGGGCAGGTTGTGGTTCGGCCAATGATGTACGTAGCGTTGTCATACGATCATCGAATAGTAGATGGCCGAGAAGCAGTCACCTTCTTAAAGCGAATAAAGGAGATGATCGAAGATCCTACACGGCTTATGTTGGAGTGTTAGTGTGGATCTAAAAGTATTTCTCTTCACACAATTTTCTGTTCTCTTTTCAGAGAACGCCTTGGTCGTTTCATGGCACATGCATGAAAAATCTGAAGGTGTACGAACAATTGATCAGCGAACTATTCTTTCTGTATGTTTTTGAGGGTCTAGATGACACATGACTTAGTCGTACTTGGGGGTGGTCCAGGTGGGTATGTGGCTGCAATACGCGCAGCACAACTTGGTATGAAGGTGGCAATTATCGAGAAGGAAGATCGTTTTGGCGGAACGTGTCTTCGCGTCGGCTGTATACCATCCAAGGCCCTGCTGGAGTCGAGTCACAAGTATGAGATTACGTCTAGTGAACTTGGGCAGCACGGTGTTGTGACTCAGGGTGTATCACTCGACTTGGCAGTCATGATGAAGCGGAAAGCAGATGTCGTGCAGACATTATCGAAAGGTATTGAAGCGCTTCTCGCAAAAAATAAGGTTGTGAAAATTAAAGGAACAGGTCGTCTTGCGGGGGAGGGCCGTGTCCATGTGACGAGTACAGATGGTGCCGTAACAGAAATCTCAGCGCAGCGAATTATTCTCGCTGTTGGCAGCCACAGTGTGGTTCTTCCTGGGATTGAATGTGACGGTAATCGAGTCGGTACAAGTACCGAGGCGCTATCGTATTCAGAGGTTCCCGAGCACCTTGTGGTTATTGGTGGTGGCTACATCGGCTTGGAGTTGGGTAGTGTCTGGCGTCGTCTTGGTTCAAGAGTGACAGTCCTTGAATATTTTGATCGAATACTCACGGGCATTGACAGTGAGATAGCATCAGACGCACTGGTCCTTTTCAGGAAGCAAGGCCTTGATATTCAATTGGGTGTCAAAGTACTTTCAGCCAAAGCTGAGGGTGGGGCCTGTGTTGTCCAGCCAGAAGGCAGAGATGCAATACACTGTGATCGAGTTTTGGCAGCTACGGGGAGAAAGCCGGCTACCTCTGATATAGGCCTTGAGACTGTTGGTCTTGCTACAGATGAGCGTGGGTGGATACAGGTCGACGGTCAGTATCGGACTGCAGCTCCTGGCGTGTATGCAATAGGAGATTGCATTCCGGGGCCAATGCTCGCTCACAAAGCTGAAGAAGATGGCGTCGCATGTGTTGAGGCGATGCAATCTGGGTGGTGTCATGTCAATTATGGTCTTGTTCCGGCTGTTGTTTTTACGCACCCGGAGATTGCTGCTGTTGGACGGACTGAAGACCAATTGAAATCTGATGGCGTAATCTACAAGAAGGGAATTTTTCCATTTCGGGCGAATGGTAGGGCACGGACAATTAATGACATCACAGGTAAGGTAAAGTTGTTGGCAGATGCCAAGAGTGACGCAGTGCTCGGTGTGCATATCATAGGGCCAGCTGCTGGTGATCTCATTGGTGAGGCTGCCGCAGCTATGAATTTTGGTGCTTCTGCAGAGGATATTGCCCGAGTTTGTCATGCCCATCCAACTCTTCCGGAAGCATTGAAGGAAGCCGCTTTAGCAGTGGATGGACGTGCGATTCATGCCTGAAGAGTTACTAGATTTCGGGCTCGGAATGGTAGTCTTTTCATGGCATAACGCTGTCCGCCCGTAGCTCAATTGGATAGAGCAGCGGACTTCTAAAGCCGACTTCCAATAAAGCATCCAAGCTTTCTTAATGGCTTCATAATACTTGTTGAGGGTGCTCGCCAAGAGATTTAGAGAGCAGTGAAAGAGCAAGCGATATCGAAAACCGTTTGCGTTGTCGATTGTTATCTTAAGCGTGCATTCATTTTCTATAAGTTCAGTGAAGATCAGTAGGCCATGAACGCAGAGCCTCCATCAATCAGTGGTGAAGAAACCCGACGAAGAAACTCCGGACCAGGGAGCGATCAACGTAGGCCGTAGCGTCGTCTGCGACGTGTGCGTCAGATCATCAAACAGGACGAAAGAGAACGGATGGAACGGCAACAAAAGCCGAAGCGTTGGAATTGGAACTTACCAATCACAAGTTGTGCAATATATTTTATATTGTGGCACGTCCAATGGTGCCACCTCTTTCAATAGCCATAGAATGAAGCACGTAACCCAACACTCCAGCACCTGAGCCAATACCGAAAACTGCTTTCCAAAAACCAACTGACATATCTGGGGCGAACTGATCGACACCAAATGTGATACCAAGAGCAATCAAGAAAGCGGGTAGGCCAACAGCAAGTCCATTTAACCATGCCTGACCAGCCCATTTTGTTCCTTCTGTAAGAGCCGGCCCGACTGCCCCTGCACGTCTTTCCTTTACGGCATTGAGCCAACCAAAAAACGTTGTCAGTGTGCAGAGAAGAAAGCTCATTGGTAGAACAACAGATGCAACAGAGTGTGATCCCGTCAAAGGAACCGTATCCATGCCCTTAAAGACCCAGAATGATATCGTTGCGTTAATCACGAAATTAATGAAAAAATCACGTGGGCCCGCTACCCGCCAAGCGAATTTCTTTATAGTCATCGGCCTTTTTTTTGAATGATCGTGATTATCTAAATCCATATCGCTTCTTTCACTTCACTTTTTAGAGATATACAGGCACCAGACCCTCCTGAAACACTCGGACAAATACAAATGTCTGGGTTCCCTCAATACCGTTGTTTTACCCTTTAACTACCGTGCTTAGAAACCGCATCGTATTTTGTCCAAACAGATCGCAACTTCTGAAGCCGACAACACGGTTAGCCGACTGCGGGCGCAATCATGGCAACCAAACAGCGGCGAATGCCGAATGCTGCTCGACGCGGGGCGAGTTGTCCTGCAGTCATTC
>JBDOMQ010000351.1:0-5097 GCA_039831725.1 Pirellulales bacterium | reverse complement strand
CACCAGCTTGAGCAACGTCTCGAGCCAAAATCCGGACATCAGCCAGCAGTGATTTGCGAGCATCTTTTGATTCTGCTGGCAAAGCTTCCTGACGCCGCCATAGCAATTCAGCTGAACGATACTGCATTGCCAGATAATCTGAGTCGAGTGGAGACACTGGACTATCACCGAGCACAAACTGCCGAAGCCTTTCATCAAATTGTTCATCATCTTTCAGGCTCGTAGTGTTGATCCAGCTGGCGAGCAATGTGTCGACTGCCTTCACTCGCAGTTGGTAAATCAATGTCTCTGAACTTGGTAATTTTGTGATCTCAAGCAGAACTTCCTGTCCTTCTTTTATCCGGCCTAGAGCAAGAAGAGTCTTCCCCTCTTCAAGCCGTGCCCACAGTCCTGCAGAACGCGTTGGCGTCGACAAATACACCGCATGGTACCGGCGCAGAGCCTCCTCTAGACTTTGGCCCCATTCTTTTGAATCATGCTGAAAACACTCAGCCATTTCTGAGAATGCCTCGGCTGCAAGTAATTGAACCTGCACGCGACGACCTCGCAGTCGTTCACGGTCCTGCTCTAATTGATTTAGTTCACGACGATCATCTGGCGCAATTAATCGCCGGTCTCGATATTCACCAATGAATCCTTCGACTTGTTGGAGCTCTTTCTCTATCGCACTGAGAGCTGTCTGACCCGACCGTGGCCCTACGAATATATCGACCGCAGACACAAAGAATTGTTGAGCCTTATTGATATCTTTCCCGACAGCAACTGCCTGGTTCCTCGAAAGTCTTCCCATATCAAGAAAGACCATTCCCAATTGAAAAGCTGCCTCGGCAGCAATGGATAGATCCTGGTGGCCTTTAAGAATTCCGTTGAAATCACTGATCGCTCCCTCGTATGCCCGCTTCCTTTCGTCTGCATCTGAAGTCTCACGGATGCTGGCCACACGTTCATTTGCACGCCATAAAGGAATTTTTCCCCGAAACGAATCTGACACCGCCTCGTCACGAGCAAGTTGGTCAAGAACGGCAATCGCGGTGTCGTGGTAGCCTTTTTCACCAAGAGTTGTAATGAGTCGTGAAGCCGATTGCTCAAGCATCGATTCTGCCGGAACACTACCTCCAAAAAGGGTAATCCACACCAAACAGACAGACGAAAGAACCAAAGTTCTACAACCGGCACGATCAAGCCGGATGGAACAACACAACAGTTTTGCTGGCCTTTCCATCATAGCTTTTGGACCATTTCAGAGATGGAAACAATCGACTTAAAAAACGAACGCAGGTGCCAGACGCAAGCCAGGCTTTCTGTATTATCTCCCGTCTGAACTGTTCGATCCAGCAGCTAACCAGTAGGGAAGCTGTCCAGCCATTGGCAACTTGCATACTTTTGCGGAATGTATCCCTTCACAGGTCCGCACCTTCGACAACGACTCCTCTGACGGCTCCTGATCGAGACTGAGTACGCCAATCGCGTCACCACCGGGTGCCGAACGACCAACGGTCATCTGAGCAATATTCACGCCAGTTCCACCAAACGCTGTACCGACATTCCCAATGATTCCTGGAACATCTTCGTGCATGAAAATCATGAGTGTTCCATCGAGATACGCCTCCAGGCGATGCCCCTCAAGCTGAACGAGTCGAGGCATGGATCGGCCAAAAAGAGTTCCTGCCGCCCGATGGACATGATCACCAACAACAAGATCAACAGCAACGACTGAACTAAACGCACCTGGGTCAGTTCTACTTTGCTCCACAAGTTCGATTCCTCGTTCCCTCAGCAACATCTCCGCGTTAATGATATTGACGTCTTCAAGCGCTGTTTCCAGCAACCCTGCAGCAAATGCGGCCGTGATAAGTCGCGTATTTCTCGACGCAATCTCTCCCCGATATGCAATGGAAACCGCCTTTGGCGGCTGATCGTCAAGTTGCGACAATAAGACACCTAGCCGCCACCCAAGATCAAGAAAACCACGAAGCCCCTCAAGATCTGCAGGGTCAATTGGGCTCGAGTTGACAGAATGACGAATGGTCCCTGTTCGGAGAAAATCGGTGAGTAAATTTACTCCTTCAATAGCAACCTGTGACTGAGCTTCCTCAGTACTGGCACCAAGATGTGGTGTTACAAGCACATCAGGTCGTCCAAACAACGGGCTATCTGTACATGGCTCAGCCTCAAAGACGTCAAGCGCGACCCCAGCCAGGACGCCACTTTCAAGCCCCTCAAGTAACGCCTCTTCGTCATAGATGCCACCTCTCGCGCAGTTAATTAACCGCACGCCAGGCTTGAGTAAAGACAGCTCTTCCTTGCCGATCAAGTGACGCGTGTCGTCTGTGAGTGGTGTGTGGACAGTCAAATAATCGAGTTCCGGCAACATTTCCCGGACACTTCCAAACAATTCAACACCGAGTTCACCGGCGCGCTCAGCCGCCAGAAAGGGGTCATAGACCACAACCCTCATATCAAAGGCACGGGCGCGACTGGCCACCGCCTGGCCGATACGTCCCATACCAACAATACCAAGCGTCTTGCCTGCTAGCTGAACCCCCATGTATTTGCCTCTATCCCAGCGATGCTCACGAAGGCTCGCATCGGCAGGAGCTACATTCCGAGAGAGGGCGAGAAGCAACGTAAACGCATGCTCGGCAGTACTCACTGTATTGCCCGCCGGAGTGTTCATCACAACAATCCCTTGGCGAGTTGCAGCCTGCTTGTCGATATTATCTGTACCGACTCCAGCACGTACGATAGCACGAAGACGATGGTTTCCTGCTAACACATCTGCCGTTATTTTGACTCCACTACGACAAATAGCTCCGTCATGGGATGCCAGCACATTCTTTAGTTCTTCACCTGAGAGACCTGTCTTCACTTCATAGGAAATCCCTAATCGGCCAGCCGCATCAAGGAGAGCAAGCCCATCAGGACTAAGTTTATCGAGCACGATTATCGATGGCATAGTTTATTTGCACCTGGGCGAGACCGGCACTCCTTGGGTAGGGATCACAACGTATTAATAAAAATGAAGACATGCCCCTCTTGTCGCATCCTAATAATGACACAACGAATAGGGCTAATGAGGGTTATCTATCCATGAGAACTCGTAAAATCATTCATAAATTGACACAAAGCCTCGACTCCTTCCTCCGGCATAGCATTGTAAATACTTGCTCGAATGCCACCAACCGACCGGTGCCCCTTGAGGTCCGTGAGCCCCTCCGAGGCAGCCTTTTTTATAAAAGTAGCTTCAAGATCTTCTGAAGGAAGACGAAACGTCACATTCATAAGGGAACGACTTGCAGGACTAGCATGTCCTTTATAAAAACCGTTTGATGAATCGATCACTCCATATACTTTCATGGCTTTGGCCGTATTGCGTTCTAGAATGGCTTGCAAACCACCGACGTCATTCATCAGCCATTCACAGACTAAGCCCAAGATATACACGGCGAAAACTGGTGGCGTATTTGGTCGTGATCCTTTCTCAACGAATGTTCGGTAGTCCAGCATTGCCGGCAAATTATCCTGCGCACGGGCAAGTAGATCACGACGAATGATTGCAACTGTGACTCCAGCAATTCCGGCATTCTTCTGAGCACAGGCATAAATCATTCCATACTGTGAAACATCAACCGGTCGAGAAAGAAAGTCACTTGATGAATCACAAATTAGAGGAACGTTTTGGAATGATGGCATCTGCTGCCATTGCACTCCTTGGATTGTCTCATTGCTCGTGACATGAACATAGGCCGGTGATTCAGAGAGCGTAATCTCATCAGCCGATGGCAAGCAGTCATATCCACTTGAGCCACCGTCCCAAGCAATATGAGTTTTACCTATCCGACTTGCTTCCTTCAGCCCTCCTTTGCCCCAGGTTCCACTAAGGATATAGTTGGCGGCACCAGACTGGCCAGCAAGGAAATTCATCGGAACCATAGAGAATTGGAGACTGGCTCCTCCCTGAAGCAATACCACTTCATAGTCTTCACCAATTCGTAAAAGGCTTTTCAGACCCGCTAGCGTGCGATCAAGAATGCCATCGAACGCTGCGCTGCGATGACTAATTTCAAGCACTGATGAGCCGACACCTGGTAAGGCTAGCAGTTCCCCCTGAGCCTTTTCGAGCACTGGCAATGGCAACACTGCAGGCCCTGCTGAAAAGTTGAATACCCTATCAGCAACCGTCGCCATGAATATCTCCGTCGCTGCCTGCACACAAATGAACCATCACCCACCGGCATACCGTAGGCGTGATTTGTCTCACAGCGTCACGTGCGTCCCCTTCGAGAACAACTTACGAGAGAACTTTGAGTAACGCAGCAAAAATACTCGTAAGCACAAGATTACGGCCCCTCCACCTACAGGGTCAACGGGATGCCGTTTCTTGGCGGAATCACCGAGGAGAGTAGGGTGATCCGCTTGCTGGAGGCGCACCTGCAATGACCGGCGAAGGACCACTGGTTGAAAGAGTAGCCACTTTGGCAGCCACGGTTGGCTGATTTCGGTCTAATTCGAGAGCTCTTGTATAGTTTGCTAGTGCCTGCTGCGTATCACCAGAAGACTCCCTAATTTGACCAAGCGCAACGAGTGCCCGGGGGTTGTCCGGATCAATTGAAACAGCATCAATTAAATAATTTTCTGCATCAAGTTTATCTCCCTGCTCGTGACAAAGGCGAGCAAGTTCTATTTTTGGTTCAGGGTTTGTGGGCTCTCTTGCAGCCCATTGTTCGAGTTGTGTCGCAGCATCTCCAGTACGCCCCGTTTCAACCAACAGCACTGCAAGCCCTCGTTGACATGCTGCGTGATTCTGATTTCTTGCTAAGCAAAGATGATAGTACTGTTCAGCTGTCTGAAGGTCACCAGCCCTACCAAAAAGTTTTGACTGCTGATGATAGGTTGCTCCAAGATTGTAAAAACAGTCCGCATCACCTGGCTGCTTCTCGAGGGCTCTTTGGAAGGAATTCGCAGCGCCAAGATAGTTGCCCTGCTGATAAAGGCTCACACCTCTGTCAGAGTCGGATTGCACAAATCTGCCGCAGCCACATAGCAGACTCAGGCAGATCACGCCAATCACAGAAACGCCGGAAGTCGCTCGGCAAA
>JBDOMQ010000129.1:0-5110 GCA_039831725.1 Pirellulales bacterium | reverse complement strand
CAATTGACCGCTGGACGCGCTTTCATCAAGCAGTAGAAATGCTGTCCTCTGAAGAAAGAGAAGTTTTTCAATTAGTCTGGTACATCGGAGCAGACCAGAAAACAATCGCGGATCTTGTGGGGTGCTCAATCCGCACCGTCAAAAATCGCTGGCGTGGAGCACGCGAGAGCATCCGTGCAACCCTCAACGACGAACCTCCTGAATAAATTGTTATCACTTTCTCTCTACTGTTGACCAATTTTCGGCTGCACACCAAGGGTCTCGGAAAACTCAAGAAGAAGCCGCTGTACAACGCTCAATTCGGCCCGTTGAACAAGCACACTCTTGGCCATGTCAGGGTAGTCGGTAATGACACCATCTACACCGCGGCCGACCATTCTGGATATTGACACCGGGTCATTGAGTGTCCATGCATATAGCAGTTTGTGCGCTTCGTGTGCTTCTTGAACCATACGACTCGTTGCAAACCGGGCATTCACTGCGAGAAAATCTGCCTCAATACTTCGCAGATCACCAACTGCCAATGAAAGTAAAAGTCCCACCCGCCAGTTCGGTCGCAGTTTTTTCAACTGAGCGACAACACTTGCCTTCAGAGACATACACTGCACCTCATCAACACTTCCTGCCGCCTCGACTAGATCGACAACGCGTTGCTCGAGCATGTGGCCATGGCCGTATGATTTCAATTCAATAATTATTCCAATCCTTCCCTTGCAGAGATTTAATATCTCTCGAAGAGTTGGTACTCGCTCATCATGAAACTTTGGATCAAAAGAACTCCCAACATCGACTGCTGTAATTTCATCAACAGTTGCATCCCAAACTTTTAAATCCACCCCAGCAATTTTCATCAGGTCGCTGTCGTGTATGACAACCACCTCTCCATCGGCAGTTTCCTGAACATCAATCTCTACCCACTGTGCACCAGCACTGATCGCCCGTTCGATTGCTGTACGTGTATTTTCGGGTGCAACTCCTCCTGCACCCCGATGCCCAATAATGTCGACACTGTTGTCAAAGGGAATGCGTGCTGTTGCAACGGATCCGATGAGCACCGCCACAGCGACACAGGCACAGGTCACCAACGTGAGCGTCCGGGCGCTCCATCGAAATCCTAACTGGCCACCAGCCGAACTTTCAAAATTCAACCCGTCAACGGACCCTACACGACCGTCAAACGTCTTCCAGACGCTGTATAGCAGCGATGATAATACGGCAGCCGAGACTAACTGAATAATGAAATTGGACCCTGCCCAGACAAGTGTTGTAAGCCCAACTGCAAAAATTGCACCAGCCAGAGTCTGACTAGCAAGCGGTACGAATTCCGAAGCCACAAATACAACACACGTCGTACTGATCGTGGCGATGACGCATACAACTGCAACCCATGTGCCAAGAAGGGTCACAACAATCCAGTGTCTCCCAGCAAGCCTCTTCCAACTTGTTGCAAGTGAATCCCGTGGACTGACACCCTCGAAGACAAGCAATGGAAGAGCAAGAAACCAACCAGAAAAGAGCCTGAGTAATAGTGCGGCCAACCCAACCGCGAGGAGTCCACCAACACCTATCGCAACAAAAAGCTCCGGCGGCCGTTCAGCCAGATAAAAATTGATGTCGTGCTTTCCAAGGAGCCGCTTCGCAACCAGAACGGCACAAAAGACAACGGGAGCACTCACAAGAACTACCCAACAGATGACCCGGAACATTACCTGAATTACTCTTAAACTGTTGAGGAATGCCCAGCGCGTCGCTGCCCAGACACCCCCCCTTTCATCTTCCCCAGCAACAAGCAATGTCAGAAGCGTGGCCTGTTCGAGTGCAGTAATGCTCAACCAGACAGCACCCACCAGACACATGCCAACCGCCCCCCCAGGCGTGAGTAGGAAAAACAAAACATCGGTGTCCGTCAGGGTACCTCGACCAGTCAACCACAAAATGCCGTGGAGTAACCCGATAGTGAGGGGTACAAGGACAGCAAAGGAGATCGCCTTAAAGAGTATGTCTGCAAGCAGGAGCTGCCGCCACACACGCCGTAAGGCTGTTATGGCCACACCTAGAATAAGGTTCGTTTCCTGGCGAAACGAACCTGGCAATTGCACCGACGGAAGTGTCATCTGAACCCGTTTCAATTGGGACGGAATTTATATTCCTGGTAGTTCCGCTGGAACTCAGCGTCAGAGAAACCAACGTTCAGCCGAATATCTTGAAAAGTATATTCTTCAATTAAGGGCGACTCCTGTGAATCGCTTATCGGCCAATCGTATGCTTCGTAACGAACGGGAATCGGAACGTCTTTGGCAATGAAAATCCTCACGATATGAAACAGAAATACAGAACGTCGACGTGGGTGCACGACTTGCACACACTTGCACGGACGGTTGTCAACTTTCACATTGTTGAATATCTGGACATCACACTCACCATACTGCATATCTGCTGTTCCGACGTCAACCAGTTTCCGAACCATATCAATCATGCCACTTTCACTCGCCGGATATCGACTGTACTGAAGCGCGGCGTCACCAGCTGGATCAAGGTCAAGAGTCAGGTATTCAAAACGTGTTCCACCTCGACGCACAACCATCTTTCCGCCATTCGTTCCTTCGACCCACAAGACTTCACGATCCACCATTTCACTTGGTTTCAAAAAGTGTAAATAGATTGACGGCCTTTGCACCTGGCGCCCGTTTATGATTTTTCTATGCCGCACTTTGGCATCCATAAACTCCATCGGCTTGAGACGACCATCAATTCGTTCCTGCTTTACGATTCGACACGCATAATCAGACACATTATTTCGAAGAAAAGCGTACGACTCACTCGCAAGCTGCATTGCGGGAACAAGTGGATGAGGCTCTGGTGGAGGTGGCGGGAGTTCTTCCTGCGGGCGCGGTATTTCAATCCGCTTGACGGTCGTCACGCCTTCTTGCATATCCTGCGAAAACACATTTCCGGGGCACAGACTACTGACAGCCATACAAGCCAGACACATGAAACGGACGAATTGCGAAGAAGTGGACACAAGAAGACCTGCATTGTTGTGAGAAATATACCAATTCAAGGCTACTCTCTCACGAACCTGCGTTCCACCATGGAAACAAAACGAATGAATTTCCACGTAAGCTGCAGTCCGTACAGCCGGACCAACCAGGATATTTTTGGACTCAATGGAGCCACAAAATCTTTTTAGAACCACAATTCGTTCGTATTTACAATATCCCTAACCAAACTGTGAGCCTTCACCCTGACGGAATGAACCGCTATCAAGATCCAATGCATCAAATCCCTGCCGGAGCGACCAACCGGTGCTTATTGAAAATGCAAAGTTCTTGACAAGGTTGTTTGAACTGTTCATACCGCCAATCGTTACAAAAAGTTCTGTTACTTCATCACCATCGAGATCAACGGCTCTTACAGACATGGGTGAATTGAATCCCATTCCAGTAAACCCTGGAACATCTTGCTCATAGAAGAAATCAAGATTGTTTACCTGTTCTATAACATTTTGATCGAATACGGGTGTAAAGTCTGCGTATCGACCACCGGTTACACCATTTCCAAACGGACCGTCTATCATCGCCAATTGAGCATCGAATACCGATTGGATACCCGCCATAATCGCATCACCAGTTATCGCTCTGAAGTTACCCATACCTGATGCTCCAGCACCAATAATCAACTCCTCAACAGAGTCACCGTCCATGTCACCGGCTGTAAGTGAAAGGCCATTTCCAAACACGTCAACTGCCACACCGTTTCGCTGATTGAGACTAAGAGACACAGAGAAGCTCGCTACAGTTTCAAGAGTGGTACTATTTGTGTCCGTATCGTATTGGAATACTTCAATACTGCTCCTGCCTCCAGCAGACGTCGCAACCACAAGACTATCCGCAGCTAACTCACCATTCTCAAATCTTCCAGCCGTTACATCAAAAATTGGCTCGAGAATATTTGGTGTCTGTAATCGCGCACTTCCGTGAACTTGCGTTGGCACGTTACCCCTCGAGGTATTCGTCATTGAGTACGCAACCGCACCATTGAAGGTCTCATTTGGTGCACAGCTTGAGACAACGATTTGTGGCGCCTCAAATGGGTTGTGGACCTCATCTGCTGGCAAGAGATGCGCAAGTGTCACAGTGAAGCCATCCGTATATCGGTCACCGTATACATCAGAGAGGTCAATCGATGCAGTAGTCCATGTGCCATTGGGGTTGCTGTTAAAGATCCCGACTGTACGCAGGGCATTCCCGAATGTATCAGCCGTACCAGCAGGCAGCGCACCTGGCACTGTGATCAGTTCATCATAACCATCACCATTAAGATCCGCATTTGCAACTCGCAATCCTCCCAAGAAGTTCGTCGCAAATTCAGTGCCATAAACGGCCGACAGATTGCTGGAACCCTCACCATGTGCAGAAACCGTCATCATTGGTTCCGTCGAGACTTCTGTACTAATCATCTCGGTAGGACTGGCAACACGTGGGTTAATATTTGTGAGCGACAAAGCGCCAACGTTGAAGAGTCGTGCTTCGGGTATTGTACCCACACCAAAACTCCCCAAGCGAGAACCTGCACCCAATGCAGCCCGTGGCATTCGAATACCCTTGGAAAACTCAGATGTATTTAATGGAACATCTTCTCCGGTCAGACTTGTCGCGGTCATGGTAATCCAGCCGCCGAGCCCAGGATTTTGTACTGGCACTGTCACGTTCACAGCAGCCTCACCACCAGTCACGGTCAGTTCAGCGGAGCCGAGATAAATTCGTCCCTGAAACGCATATTCGTCAACAGGTGATCCAACCTCATCGATACCGAGGTTACGGTAGACCTCAAGTCGATACTCACCATCTGCTGTGGTGATGTTCCCATTCACAGTGATTGACTCACCAGCACGTACGACATCTTCCAATTCAGGGGCAGTCTGACCGCCATTGGCACCATCAATCAAATCAATGCCAAAGGCATTTCCATAAATGCTATTTTCAAGGAACGCATTGTTAACTGCAATGTTTCCGTCAACTTCGATACCATTGCCAGTGAAGTTTCTAATGATGTTTCGCTCGAGCTTCAAATTACTTCCAGTGATTCGCACACCAGTCGTGCCGTTGGC
>JBDOMQ010000204.1:0-29190 GCA_039831725.1 Pirellulales bacterium | reverse complement strand
GAAACGATTGAGACAGGGACAAGAGCAGCCCTGGCCGGTGGCTTTACAAGTGTTGCGTGTATACCCAACACGGAGCCGCCAACTGATACTCAGGCAAACGTAGAGTTTATTCGTCAGAAGGCGTCACGAGCAGATACATGCAATGTATTTGTTGTTGCGTGTGTGAGCCGTGAACGAGACGGGAAAGAACTTGCCGAAATCGGTCAGTTGGTTGAAGCCGGTGCTGTTGCATTCAGTGATGATGGATCTCCTGTTTACGATGCGGAGTTGATGCGACGGGCTTTCGAGTATTGCCGAATGTTTGACAAACCAATTTTGGCACATGAAGAAGTCCTTGAGCTTTCTCACGGTGGAGTTATGAACGAAGGCATTGTTTCCATGTCGCTTGGTCTGGAGGGGATGCCAGCAGCTGCAGAAGAAGTGATGATCGGGCGAGATATTGCACTCGCAGATGTGACTGGAGGCCGTCTTCATGTAATGCATGTTTCGACAGCTCAGGGCGTCGATCTTATCCGAGAAGCAAAATCACGTGGCGTTCGGGTTACTGCGGAGGCGTGCCCTCATCACTTTACGCTTACAGACGAATCTCTTCGAGGGTTTGATTCAAACTTCAAAATGAGCCCGCCGTTGCGGACAGCAAAGGATGTAGAAGGTATCCTCAGAGGTCTTGCTGATGGCACAATTGATTGTATAGCAACAGATCACGCTCCACATGCACCGGAAAAAAAGTTGCTCGAACTAGACCGAGCACCCTTTGGCATCCTTGGCCTGGAAACGGCAGTGGGCCTCTCTGTAACGCGTCTGATTGAGTCTGGTCGTATTGATTGGCCACGATTTGTCGAAGCAATTAGTCTGCTGCCGGCAAAGATTCTCGGGATTAATAGAGGAACGCTCAGGCCAGGGGCAATTGCTGATGTGACGCTTATCGATCCATCTCGTGAATGGCAAGTGGATGTCAATTCTTTTGAATCAAAAAGTGTGAATTCACCATTTCATGGATGGACGCTGCGCGGGCGAGCTGTTGCGACAATTGTTCATGGGAAAGTGAAATATCGCCTCTCCAGTTAGTTGTAGAGCCATGATCATCATTGACGGGTACAACCTACTGCATGCCTCGGGTGTATTTGGGGATGCGCGAGGACCACTTGGGTTCGAGCAGTCTCGTCGAGCACTTCTTGACCACCTTTCAGAGTTACTTGGGGCTGAAGCAGAGCAGACGATTGTCGTTTTCGATGCGGCCGATGCACCTGATGGTCTTCCTGCACAATATGTGCACGGATCCATTAGAGTATGGTTTGCACGGGAATATCCAGATGCGGATACACTCATCGAGGAAATGGTCGAGGAGGAATCACCATCAGGCCTGGTTGTGGTGTCCAGTGATAGACGGGTCCAGGCAGCAGCGCGCCGTCGGCGAGCGATTGCCGTTGATAGCGATGAGTGGCTCACAGGGAGGCGTCGGGCGATGAATGAACGTGTCCAGCAGAAGGAAACAAAACCGATGGAACCTGGCCCAGGAGACGTTGAAGTCTGGAAGCGATATTTTGGGCTTTAGGAAGGCGGGATCTCTTCAGTCAGTCTTACCCCATCGAGCAAATTTACGATCAAGGGTAGATCGTTCAATCCCCAAAAGTTTTGCAGCTTTTGTCTTGTTACCACCGGTACACTCAAGCGTCGCGAGTATGTGACGTTTTTCAATGGTCGCTAAAGTTTCCGGAGTAAAGTTCGTGGCTGATGATCCTATCTTTCCGGTGTCGCCCGGGGAGGCAAGAGTGCTCAGTGCAAGATCTGGCACGTCAATGGTGCTTTTCGAACTTAGGACGACAGCACGTTCGATGCAGTTTCTTAATTCACGGATGTTTCCGGGCCAATGGTATTCCTGCATCGCACGAATGGCTGCAGAACTGAAGCCTTTGATTTTTCGGCCGGTCTCTCGACTAAAGACATCTAGAAAGTGATTTGCGAGTAGCTCGATGTCTTCTTGTCGTTTTCTCAGTGGAGGTACGGCAATTTCGACCACACGCAGCCGGAAGTAAAGGTCTCGTCGGAATCCACCGCTTGCAACCGCATCTTCAAGGTGACGATTTGTAGCTGCTACAACTCGCACATCAACCTTGAGTCGAGTGCTGCCTCCTACTCGTTCAAATGCATGCCCCTCAAGTACTCGCAAAAATTTTGCCTGAATAGTAGGGCTCATCTCGCCAATTTCATCCAGGAAGAGTGTTCCGTTGTCAGCAAGTTCAAATTTCCCAGCCTTTTTATCAGTCGCACCAGTGAACGCACCTTTCTCATGGCCGAAAAGTTCACTCTCCAAAAGCGTCTCCGAAAGAGCAGCACAATTCAGGCAGACAAAAGGGCCACTCTTGCGATCACTTGCGTCATGAATAGCTTGTGCGATTAATTCCTTGCCCGCACCGCTTTCGCCCCGAACAAGGACCGTGGCTTTTGTGCTCGCAACCCGCTCAACCTGTGTTGTGATTGTTGCAAGGGCAGGGCTTTCACCAACCATACGTGTTTTTTCACCAAGTCGCTCTTTGAGCAGTTTGTTCTCACTTGCTGCCGTCGCAAGTCGAGTCGAAAGTGTTTCTCGAGCCTCAAGGTTCGTATAGACCTGACCTATGGCGTCGCAGACAGCAATGACGAACTCGAGGTCGTCGGGAGATTTTTCATCACGGTTCGGCTCGCTACTGAGGTAAATTGCTCCGATAGGCTTTCCGTTCACGCGTATGGGGGCGACTATGGTTATTGCTGGTGGTTGTTCACCAACCGTCTCTGGTCCGGCCAAAATCGCTTCATCGGTAGCGAGGGCTGTTTCAACTAGGTTTGTCGGAATATCATCAATGCGAAGATCAGAAGGTACTGCTGCAACACCATATAAATCGGTTACTGTCATTCTCTCTTCGTGCATGGCCTCAGGCGTTGGCAGTAAAACCATTCCTTTGCTTGCATTTGATCCAAGCATTGCAGACTCAAGCGCGCGATTTGCAGCAGATGGTACTTCTGTTGTGCGACCCAGAGTAAATGCGAGCCGGCATAGTTCTGCTGCAGCTTGTCCTACTTTCGGAGCAGTTCGTGCTGACTCGCGTATGTCATCGAGTAAACGACTACGGTTTCGTCGATAGCGAATTGTTGAGTGCCATTCTGCGATTTCGGCAGACATTTCACCCGTTATACCAGTGCCGTCGGTGTCAGATTCAGTTGCCTCAGATAACGATGGTGGCGGACCCTCGCAGAAAAGGATCGTAATTGATCCGATCTGAATCGTGTCTCCATCGAAAAGCGTATGCTCTGAGGTAATTTCATTGGCACCGACTGTTGTGCCATTTCGACTTTTCAGATCGTGGATGACCCATTTTCCGTCATCGTTTACCCGTATCTCCGCGTGATTGCGGCTTGCCCGTTCGTCGTGGAGCACAATGGTATTTCCGGGTGCACGACCAAGGCTGAGGACTTCTCCAGGGGTGAGCGGATTGAGCATCGGGCCATTAGAAGGATCCCGAACAAGGACATGAGCATCGGCAGGTGGAGTAGATTTCTGGTTATTCATGCTTACATCGTGGCCAATTAGTGATTCCCTTGCGATATGCACACACAAGAATCAATCAAAACCGAATCCAAACGTCATCACGTGATGACCCTAATTTAACAGGAAAAAGTAAGAGAATTCATGAAAACATTGAAGAATAGGCCTTTCGGGCCGCATTTGCTTCAGCAAAGCGGGTTTGCCCTCAAGGGCGTGCTGAGACTAGCATCTCCGCTACATTGTCGTGCAATCACAAATCCATACCGTTGCTCGAACAGTTGGCCTGAATTGAATTCCAGTTGAACGTGATGATGAGGGTTTTTATGCGTAGCTGCACACGAATGAATGTTTCTACGATCTTTGAGAACAATTTTACAACTACATGCTGTGCTGTTGTACTGGTTGTAGTCTTGAATGTTTTTTTTACAAAGCATGTATTCGGCCAAGGTGCTGGATTCGGTGCTCAGGCAGTTGGTGGTATTTCAGTAGATACCGATGGTATTGTTCGTTCCGTTAATCCGCAGGCACTTGCAAGTATTGCCGCTCAGCGAAAAAAAATTCTTCGTGAAAACCCACCGCAGACGGGGCGGCGTTGTGAGCTGCAAAAGGTTTCACTGAGACGCATTCTCGAAGATGTTCAGCAGGCTGTACAAGAAAATAATCTTGTATCTCCAGAAGTCTTGACGCTTGGTGGGCTTGAGCAAATCGAATACGTGTTTGTTGACCCTGATGCACGCGATTTAATTTTGGCTGGACCGAGCGATAAGGTTGCTGTTGATGAAACTGGTGGTTTCGTTGGTGCGACCAGCAGGCAGCCCCTCTTGCTTCTCGAAGATTTGGTCGTGGCTCTTCGATCAATTGACGCAGCACGCATGGGTGGAATGCGTTGCTCTATTGATCCGACACCCGAGGGTATTGCGCGGCTGCAGGAACTCCTGAGCTCAGTGAAGCAGATGGCAAATCCACAGAGAACCTTTCGGTCGATGGAAGAGGCCTTGGGGCCTCAAAGAGTGACAGTTGGGGGGGTGCCAGCAGATACGCATTTCGCGCAAGTTCTCGTAGCAGCAGATTATCGAATGAAGCGGATAGGTATGGGGCTCGAGTCGTCAGAAGTTGCTGAACTACCGAGCTATCTTTCAATGGTCCAGGCTACTACGGCCAGCTCAACAATGTTGCCACGTTTCTGGTTAGAAGCTCAATATAGCCCCATTGCCCGGGATCCTGATGAACTTGGTTGGAAGCTCACAGGTGGAAAAATGGTGTGCATGACTGAAACTGATCTTCTGGTTCGAGAGGGCATGAAGCGAGGAAGCGGACGTGCTGATAAAAATGCTGCACGTTGGTGTGAGCAAATGACAGCCTGTTACGACGATCTGGCATTAAGCAAGCCAGTTTTCCGAGAATTGAAGAATTGCGTTGATCTGGCAGTTGTTGCGGCTTTAATCGACAGTAGGCAACTGGCCGATCGAGCAGGGCTGGATCTCTCGCTATTCAAGGACGCTTCATCAGTTCAACTCTCAAGCTATGCAGTTCCAAAGCAGGTGCCCACCGTTGCACATGGCATCAAACGCGGGAACCGATGGATCCTTAGTGCCTCCGGAGGTGTTCAGTTTCAGCCATGGGCCTTTCTTGAAGAAGTTGTCGAGGCCCAAGATGTTGCCTCTACGCGAAAGCTGGCACTGGCCTCCCGTCCTGAGGCCGGTATTTGTTGGGAATGACATATTCATTGGAGCGTTGCTCGGTTGCGTGGGAGCTCCCGTGTTTTACTGCCGTAGGGCTGCCCAGCGAATGTCTTCTAGTTTCATGCAGGCTGTTGGGAAAGAGTGGTCTACCCAGCCCTTGGAGGCAAGGTACTCAATGTCATAGGCCGGTGGTGGAGTGCTTTTTACGAGTAGTAACGCAGACTCTGTTGTAGCAGCAACCGCAGCTGCGATTGAATCACTTGTTGTGTCCCATGACTGTGGAAGAGATTCAATTGCGTTACGTACCACTCCCCGCTTTCGGATGTCGAGTACGATGGGAGAAACTCCCATTCTGTTCTCGCCAAGTGGTAGTTTGAGTGTCGTCGCAACGAGTTGCGACGTGATCCCCATGGCTTCAAGTGCAAGGTCATGCACGAAAGGGGTTGGCAACGAGCTGCTTGCATCAATGATTCGTAGCCCGTCTACAAGGGCACCTCCCCCCGCAAGAATGGCTACTGAATGGCTCGACAGTGATACATCTGTAACGAGAGCCTGGATAGCCTCTTGCCATCCAGGCGTTGAGAAAAGACTGCCACCGATTTTGACTATAACTCCAGTTTTTTTACTTTTGTCACGTGGTTGGTGAAGCCAGCCACGCTCCCACTTCCAAGAAGGAACTTGTTGCGTTTTCATTCTGTTCATATCATTTGCTGCGCTATCATTGCAACGGCGTGAGCCGGCGCGACACGTGATAGATCGGCGCCGAGGATGTTTTTGAGAGAAACTGTTTGTGGAGTCCAGCCCATATGATCAAAGACTCTTCTCGCTAAAAACTCACCGTGTCCACTTAGTACGACGTGGTCCTCTGGGACTGGGTTTTGAATCAGTGGCCTCATGGCATCTTGGATTAACAGAGTCTGTGATTCGGAGATTGCCGTTGCTGCTTCAATCGCATCTGCAAAGGTAAATGAAGCTGGTTCAAGAAGCATAGAACGAGCCATACGAATACGAGCCGCATCACGAGTGGCCGGCTTTTTGTCGGCAGTGGCAGTCGACTTGCTATTTTCAGGCAGGCTGCCGAGGAGAAGCCAGGCATCTAGAGACGTGGCAAAGCACTCACTTGCGACCGGTCGCGTAATCCCGCGGTGCGGCAGCGTCCGCACGAGGGCGGGTACAGGTGTGCGTTCCATGCCGGTGTAGATGAGTTCACCGCAGAGTAGCCGATCCCAGTCAGTCATTCCCTGAGGATTTGGCTGTCCGCATGCCAGCGGCACAATGTCAGTTGTCGTTGAGCCGATATCAATCAGCCAACTTCTCTGTGAAGGGGCAAGTGAACCAGCAAGTCGAGCCAAAGCATGCCAGTTTGAAGCGGCAACCTGAAGCGGTTGGTGCACGGCTTCGTCTGCCCTGAGAAGCGTGCCGTCGACACTATAGAAGACAACTTCGTTTTTCCCTGCGGCGAGGGAGCACGATCCAACAATATGCTTGACACCCTCGCTGCGGTCAGGAAAGCAGTCGGCAATCTCCCCTGTCATGGTAACGGCATAGTGGGTAGCAGGGTGAAGGCTTTTGATATGTCCGATGACATCAGGGAGTCGCTTCCAGTCCTGCCACATGGCAAAAGGCTCGCTATGGAACCACCCTCGTCCGTCAGCAGCTTTTATGTTGGCCCCTCCAATATCAAAAGCCAGCCATGAATCGATGGACGTTGGTAACATGAGAGAAAACCATGAAGTGTAAATGTTATGCCAAGGAAAACTCACAGGCTTCTGTGTTCCATGGTGTAAGGTAAATTTTTCTACCACGTATGTGATTAAGGAGCGGATGGATAAGGCCACCTTGCTGGCCGCGGGATAAGCCAATAAAAGAAGTGGTGAGACGAGGATTAATTTCGAGTACTCGGTCGTCATTCCCGTCGTCACAGCTGCCTAGAATCATATCAACTCCGACCCAGCCACGGGCTTTAGTCTGTGTTGCTTTGTTGAGAGCTTCAATCGACCGTACTGCAAGGGACTGCATTCGAACATGATAATCTTCATGAATAAGACGACCGCCGATGAATACCGGCTGCATGGCGTCAGTGAACATTTGTTCGAATGGGAGTAATGGAATAATTGAATCAGCTCTGCAGAGACAGCAGACGCTGCCCGGGATGCCTGCAATATGACATTCGAGCCGAGAGTCTGTTTCTGGTGTTGCAAAATCAGAGCGGTTTTGAATAATCCTCAGGCCGTCACAGCCAGCACTTTCGCGAGCTTTGAGGACGGCGGGAAGTCGGAATCCAGCAGGAATGCTTCCGCCGGGGGGTAGAGTGCGGCCAGCCGGTGTTGGAATGCCAGCTGCGGCAAGCATTACGGATGTCGTTTGCTTGTCACTCGCAGCGTGGATAAAAGGCATTGGGCAATTGATAAGCCTATCCCCAAAACCGGCTTGCTCTATGGCGATGAGGGACTGGAGCAGAATGCCGTGAGTTTCTGGCGCAATGAGAATGATTTGGTCAGACTCAGAGGCCACGTCAAGAAGAGACGACCGATTCGTGCCAGGGAGGACTTTCTTAACAGTAATGTGTTTAGAAAGGTGTGGAGCTTCCGTCGCCGAAAGGGTTGCGTCCACCATCACAGTGATATCTAGGTCCGCATTTTTTTCAGCATCGCATGCGATCGCCTCAAGCATGAGGCGGCCCTCCTTCAGGAAATCTTCAAGAGAGGACTTCCGTAGAATGTCACGAGCAATATCACTCTGCATTCCGCCTGAGCAGCACCATTCATAAAGTAAGAGACGCATGCTGAAGTGCAATTGAAAGAGGAATCAAAAGATTCCCAGTTGGTCGCGGGCATCATCGGTCATGCGGTCTGGTGTCCATGGTGGTTCCATAACAATCCGAACCTCGACGGCAGCAACATCTTCGTGAGTGTTGACGACACGTTTTGTATCGGCAATGAGTTGTGGTCCAGCAGGACAGGCCGGACTCGTCATCGTCATATCAATCGAAACAAGTTGCTTTGAGTTGTCTGGTGCAGGGTTGAAAGAGACGTCGTAGATCAACCCTAGATCAACAATGTTCACGAATAATTCGGGGTCTTTAACCTGCTTTAGTAGTTCACGAACAAGGTCTTCAGAGAGAGTCTGGCTTGTGAGGCTTTGCGTGTCGGTCGGCGTGCTGTCTGTTGTGTCAGTCGCTATGCCGTTGTGCGACTTCGTTGTGACGTCTGCCTTCTCCGCCATCTGCGATGAAGCCGAGTGTGCTGCTCCTGCCGGTATTGTAGCCGGTGCGGGGTTTCCGCTCGGCCCCGATCCAGCTTCGCGAAGTCGAACAGAAACACTCCCTTCCTCGACCCTCACATCATGTGCAAGAGTCGGTCGAATTGCTGGCATCGAAAGAGCTGCGCCGGTGCGAATGTCAAATTTTGCACCGTGTCTCGGGCATGCGATTGTGTAGTCCTGAAGTTCGCCGTCAACAAGCGGGCCTCCATCATGAGTGCAAACATCATCGATGGCGTAGAACGAACCATTTACATGAAACAGGGCAATCATTTCCCCTTCCACTTCAACAAGTATCTTTCCTGGGTCAGGAACGTCGGCTGCATTGGCAGCATGAATAAATTCTGGCATGAAAGAAAGGCTTCTGGTAAGCGTTACGAATGAATTCGTCTTATGTGTTTTAGGATACTCTTCGGATCCGGCTTCCTATTGCCGTTGCCAATGCCTCTCGGACAGAAGCGATTGTTATGCGGTCAAAAACTTGCTGGAAGAATCCTGCGACAACAAGTCTCGCAGCCTCGTCTGCCGATAAACCTCGTGCTTGTGCGTAAAATATTTGCTCTTCATCAACTCGACCACTGGTTGCACCATGAGTGCAGCGAACATCATCAGCCTCAATCTCGAGGCCAGGAATTGAGTCCGACCGTGCAGACTCCGAAAGCATTAAGTTGTCATTTCGCTGGTAGCCATCTGTTTTCTGTGCGACCTTGTCAACCTTGATCATTCCTCGCCAGACGAGCCGGCTGCGGTCTTGCAAAGCGCCTTTATAAAGAAGATCGCTGCGACAAGATGGGGCTTCGTGGTGCTGGAGAGTATTATAGACAAGTTGTTGCTTGCCTTCCGTAAACATGACGCCATTGACTTGCGCCTCCGCATCTTTTCCAACAAGTGCTACGTCTTGAGCGACTTGAGATAATCTGCTGCCAAGTGCTGCAAGCGTCCACTGTAATTTGGCGTTTTCGTGAATAACTGCTTTTTGTCGAGCAACGTGCCATACACCACGGTCCCAGTTTTGGACATTCACCATTCGGAGGAGTGCGTTCTTTCCGACAACTATTTCTGTGCCACCGCAGTGAAATCCCGTTCCTGAACCAGTGGTTCCACACGTAGCAGTTTCTGTAAGAACAGTTGCTTCAGCATCTTCTCCGAGAACAACAAGCACATGCGATGTATCGACGCCGCCATCATCCATTGCAGCGAGGCAATGAATTGGTTCTGCTATGCGGACACCCGGAGGGACGTAAAGAATCACACTGCCACGATGAAACGCTCCGTGTAAGGCAGCAAAATAATCTTCCTTTGAATCAATGATCTGGAGCCAGTGGTTTTTCAGCACGTCACCACTGCTGGCAAGCACATCTTCGGCGGTGCCAAAGAGAACACCCTGATCAGTAAGGTTCGGATCAATTAGATTTTGAACAACATGGCCGTTTAGTGTCTTGAAGTGACCCGCGTAGTCAGGTTGTCCCATTGCCTGGGCATCCTGAGGCTGGTCGTTGGAGGACGGGAAACGAGCCGCAAGGAGGCCTGCGGGTGGTTCAGAGGATGATGCGGGTCGCAGCCCCCACATGTCCGGCTTAAACATGCGAAGGTCTGTTCGCATCCAGTGTTCTTGGCGACGGTTCGGTAAGGAAAGCGTTTCGAGTTGATCCATGCACAAACGTCGCTGCTGGTCTGCCCAGTCGGGCAGGGGATTTTCAGCAAGAAGCTGGTGGAATGCGTCGCGATTAAATAGTGAGGCAGGGGCTGTTGTCGTCGTCATGTAGCAAGAATAAGTGAAGTCAGGGGAGAGGAATAGGTTAGCCGACGGAGCCTTCCATCTGGAGTTCGATCAGACGGTTCATCTCGACGGCGTATTCCATCGGGAGTTCTTTAACAAGTGGCTCAATGAAACCGCCCACGATCATAGTGCTCGCTTCAGCCTCAGAGAGGCCACGGCTTTTGAGGTAAAATAGTTGTTCTTCTCCAATCTTTGAAACACTTGCTTCGTGACCGATCGAGACGTCCTGCTCCTCGATTTCAATGTATGGATAGGTGTCACTTCGGCTCATGTCATCAAGAATCAGTGCATCGCAAACGACACTCGATCGACTTTTCTTCGCACCAGGCTCAACACGAACGAGTCCGCGGTAACTTGATCGCCCACCGTTTTTTGAAATACTCTTTGAGACAATCCGCCCAGAGGTATTTGGTGCAGCATGGACAAGTTTGGCGCCTGCGTCTTGGTGCTGGCCGGCGGTTGCAAATGCGATGGAAAGAATCTCGCCACGAGCCCCAGGCTCCATCATGTAGACGGCTGGATATTTCATGGTGAGTTGACTTCCAAGATTGCCGTCAATCCACTCCATCATCGCACCCTCATAGGCAAGAGCACGTTTCGTAACTAGGTTGTAGATGTTGTTTGCCCAGTTTTGGATCGTTGTGTAGCGGCAGCGTCCATGTTTCTTAACAGCAATTTCGACGACTGCTGAGTGAAGGCTCTCAGTAGAGTACATTGGAGCTGTACAACCTTCGACGTAATGTACGTGCGCGCCCTCATCAACTATGATTAAGGTTCGTTCGAATTGCCCCATGCTCTCAGCATTTATGCGGAAGTACGCTTGCAGAGGGAATTCGATTGAGACACCTTTGGGGACGTAGATAAATGAGCCACCTGACCAAACCGCTGAGTTAAGGGCAGCGAATTTATTGTCGGTTGGTGGGATGATTGTCCCAAAATATTCACGCAGGAGGTCTGGGTGTTCTCGGACCGCGGTGTCAGTATCGGTGAAAATAACACCTTTTTTTGCCAAGTCTTCCTGAAGCGATCCGTAAACAACCTCGCTCTCAAACTGAGCTTTTACGCCGGAGAGAAATTTCCGTTCGGCTTCCGGGATTCCAAGCCTGTCAAAGGTCTTCTTGATTTCCTCAGGAACTTCTTCCCACGTTTTACCCTGTTGTTCAGCGGGTTTGAGGTAGTAGAAGATATCCTGAAAATCGATGCCGACCTTGCCTCCCCAGTTTGGCATTGGTTTTGAGTTAAAAATGTCCAGCGATTTCAGTCGGAAATCTCGCATCCAGGTTGGCTCTTTTTTCATTTCAGAAATCTGAGCAACAATATCTTTGTCGAGTCCCCGGCGGGCCTTAAAAACAGTCGGAGTGTCAGTACGGAAATCGTATTTATTGATCTCTCCAATTGCGAGTGTCGAAGATTCATCAGTGTCAGTAGACATCGTAGGATTTCCTTTTCAGGGTGTCGGGAGTGCGTCAGGATGTTGTAGCTTCAAGTCGACGTTCTGCTTCCATGGCCTCTTCAGCAGCAGCTGCGTCAGGATACGCCTTTCTAATTCGATCGTAACCCTGTTTGTGAAGTTCGGCGGCGAGTTCTGGGCCTCCTGACTCAACAATACGTCCTCCTAACATGACATGGGTCTGTAAGGGGATGTTGTGCTCTAGAAGTTGTTCGTGATGCGTGATGATCAGAATACCCATTTCTGCTCCGCCAATTCGTGCAATGCTTTCACTCGCAAGCCGTACAGCGTCAGCGTCTAGGCCACTGTCGGTCTCATCAAGGATGGCAAAGCGAGGTCGAAGCATTGCCAGCTGCAGGATTTCTGCTCGCTTCATTTCACCACCGGAAAAACCATCATTGACGTACCGGCGGGCAAATTCAGAGTCCATCGACAATTCTTGCATCTTGTTTTTGAGTTCCTTTCGGAAATCTCGCATTGGCATCAGTTCCTGACCTTCTTTTCGGTCAGGATTACGCACGTTTGTTACAGAATGACGAAGAAAATCTGCGAGTCGAACTCCCGGAATTGCCATTGGTCGTTGAAATGCCAGGAAAACACCAGATCGTGCTCGTACGTCAGGTTCCATGGCAAGTATGTCATGCCGTGTGCCGTCACTGTCAACCAGCTCAACAGATCCTTTGGTCACCTCGTAAGAAGGGTGCCCCATAATGGCATATCCAAGCGTGCTCTTTCCCGATCCGTTCGGTCCCATGAGTGCATGTACTTCTCCTCTGCCGATTGTCAGATCAACTCCCTTGAGGATTTCCTGGCCCTCTACAGCAACATGAACGTTCTTAATTTCTAGCCGCTCGCTCATTCAATTCACCAGACTTTTCTATTTCAAATTTTCGTAGTAAATGGACTATGACTGAACTTTTTGATGATCGTGAACGAGTTCCCCGTTATCCTGGACCGCCGAAGCAACATAGCCAGAGTGGTGCGGTACGGGGAGCTCATCAGCAATTTTTCCAGTTCCTTCAGACTGCTTGGCAATTCTTTGGCCCATGATCTTGTCCTGAATTCTCATGAGACCCTCAAGCAGGCTTTCAGGACGTGGTGGGCAGCCAGGAACATAAACGTCTACAGGAACAACAAGATCAACTCCTTTTACGACGTGATAGCCCCACTTAAAATAAGGTCCACCACCTGTGGTGCACGCACCCATGGCAATTACGTATTTAGGATCGGGCATCATGTTGTAGAGCCGCCGAACGCGACTTGCCATTTTGTAGGTTACGGTTCCAGCAACAATCATAAGATCGGCTTGTCGTGGCGTGGCGCGAAACGCACCTGCACCAAAGCGATCCATATCGTATCGGCTTGCACCTGCTGCCATCATTTCGATTGCACAACAGGCCAGCCCAAACGTCATTGGCCAGATACTGGATTGACGAGCCCAGTTGATAGCTTGCTCTACCGTTGTCAAAACCATGTTTTCTTCAAAACGGCCTTCGATCCAGGGCTGTGTCATTACGCTAACTCCGGTGCGACGTAGTAATCAGGTTATTTTCTAAACTTCGATTCGAGACGCAATTTTCAATAGCGACTCTTTCTTCTACTACTATACGTTTATTATAGAGTTCCGACAGTTCGGGAACTGAATGTGCGGGGAAATCTACTGAAATCCCCTTGTGCCGCCAGATTCTTCAATCTGGTTTTAAGAGGAATGGTTGCGAGGCAGCTGGCTTTTTCTTCGGTGGTATTAGTATGCCGGGGGCATTGTGTCGGAGAATTCAGACTCCAACTTCAACAATCAGATCTCCCTGCATTTTCAAGTAGCTTAGGATTTTGACAAAAAAGACTGAATCTTTACTCCATATCACGTTTTGGGAAATATTGACGAACTACCTCAAGGAATTCCGGCCGAGTGGTGACTCGTGAGACATATCCTCGAAAGTCTCGTGCTCCAGGAATTCCCTGGGCATATGAGCAAGCAAATTTTCTCATAAGGAGGGTGCCTCGTTCTACACCAAACCGGCTGCAGACGAGTTCGTAGTGGTGGAGGACAAGATGCTTCTGTTCTTCAGATGTTGGGTCAGGTGGTTTCGGCTCTCCCCTTAGGAGCGCAGCAACCTGCGAGAAGATCCAGGGCTTCGCCAGACATTCACGCGCGATCATGACCCCGTCGACCCCATAATTTTTGAGTCGCGAAACGGCCTCTTCAGCAGAGGTGATGTCCCCGTTGCCAACCACGGGCATGCGAGAAACGCATTGTTTCACCTGGCGGATCGCTTCCCAATTTGCTTCGCCTTTGAAGTATTGAGCGGCAACTCGACCGTGAACAGTGAGACAACTTGCGCCAGCTTCTTCAACACGCTGAGCAACTTCAATCGCTGTCTGGCAATTATCAGAGCATCCAAGACGGATTTTTGCTGATACAGGTGTGTCGCCACAGGCATCAACAACACGACGAACTATGTCACCAACACGTTCGGGGTCGCGTAGCAGCCATGATCCGCTGTGTGCCTTTTCAGTTACCTGACGAACCGGACAGCCAAAGTTCAGGTCGATAACACTTACCTGAAAATCACGTGCTAGACGTTTGCCTACTTGAGCAAGATTTTCAGCATCATTATCCCACATCTGAACGGCGAGCGGTCGAGGCTCCTCGCGTACACCCCAGAGGCGATCGGGGTGTTCACTTCGATTGGTTTCAAGCCAGATGGCACTGCGGGCTGCAATCATCTCTGTTGCAAGTAACCCCGCTCCACCAAACTCTCTGACAACTTGCCGAAAGGCATAATTTGTGTAGCCAGCCATAGGCGCTTGCAGAACTGGAGGATCAACATCTACGCGGCCAATTCTGAGTGGTTGATTTGCCTGTTTTGGCGTGTCAGAGGATCGGTGAGATAATGTCGCAGGCATGCTCTTTTTGTTTGTATTTATGGGAACTGGATCGTCCAATGTTTTTCTCGGGACGCCCCGCATGCGGTGCTGTGAAGAATGTCGCACTCTCTATTGCAGGCTTGGCGGTCAGTAGCTTCGCTGTCTCTAGCCACCGTGAGCTTTTTATCGGGATCGCGTTAAGGAATCTGGAATGTCATGGCTGAGGGAGTATTGTCGACTGCTCTATCGGTTGAAGTCCAGTTGCCGGGATAACGTTTGAAGCAGGTTGTGGTTTCCATTGGATGGGTGTTCCAATGAGCATCGACACATATCGATCGTCAGGAACAGATGTATCTGCGACTGCCATTGCGTATTCTGCAATATCGAGATTGTATGTTGCGAGTGATTCTGCGAATTCTTGCTGCTGCTGGCGAAGCATTCGATGAGCCGCAACCACGGCCTCAATTGGACGCTTGCCGCGAGCATGATCGGATTCAGCACGATTCATGGCAGATTCTGCTGCCTCGACTGCGATTGCTCGTGCCTCGACTGCATCATGCTTACTCGGAAGCATCCGGTCGATCGCTCGAATTCGTCCTGTTGCTGGTCGGGTCGCGAATATTGCAGCAAAGTGGGTTTCATACGATCCTGCGAGTGGACGATCCACCGGCCACGGAGCTGGTTCACCTATCGGTAGTCGCACGAGATCAACAAGTTGTTGCTGTGCAGCGATCAATTCAGCATGCGCATCTGCGAGATCTGCCTCGGCTGCAGCACTTGCTACATCAAGTACCATCTGATCGTGAGGGTCACTGCCAGGTGCAATGAATTCAAGACGTTCTCGGGCTTCAGTCGCAAACCGAATGTTGGCGTATCCCCGTGATACTTGCCAGTAAGCCTGAGTTATCCAGAGCCTTCGGCTCCGATCACCCGAGCGTTGAAGTGCTTCAATGAGCGGCAGCGGCCTTGCATAAAGTGTTGCGGCACGAGTTGGGTCGAGACGATTGTTGGCTTCATTTAATTCGAGCGGCTCAAGAATTCGCTCGAGTAACAATGTCGCAGCAGTCTTGTCCGTGGAAGTGATAGCTTCTGCATCACCCCTCGCTGATAGATTCTGAGGCTCGATCGGGTTTGATGGGCGTGTTACTTCAGTAGGGGGCGGAGGCGATTTAGTTTCCGGCTGAATAACGATTGATACGGTGCCGTCAGCAGCCGTGTTTTGCATAGCTTCTTGAGGTGCCGAGAGAGCATTTGAAGAGGGTGGTGGTGTAACAGGCTGAATCGGGAGCGATGTTTTTTCTGGGTTGTCGCCGGCGGGAGAGACCGAACTGGGTTCGGTTGGTTGTGTAGTTGGTTGTGTGGTTGGTTGTGTGGTTGGTTGTGTGGTTGGTTGTGTGGTTGGTTGTGTGGTTGGTTGTGTGGTTGGTTGTGTGGTTGGTTGTGTGGTTGGTTGCGTGGTTGGTTGCGTGGTTGGTTGTGTGGTTGGTTGCGTGGTTGGTTGTGTGGTTGGTTGTGTGGTTGGTTGCGTGGTTGGTTGTGTGGTTGGTTGCGTGGTTGGTTGCGTGGTTGGTTGCGTGGTTGGTTGCGTGGTTGGTTGCGTGGTTGGTTGCGTGGTTGGTTGCGTGCCGAGATCTTGGACCGAAGCAGGCTCGGCTTTTGTGACCTTCTGATTGGTGGAGTCTGTTTTTTCTTCAGCTGTGATATTTTCCTGTGACCAGACGCGAGTTGCTGGAATACCAATTACCATAACAACAACCAAAAGCAGGCAGAGCCCTGCTACGTGACGCGTGCGATACATTTCATAATCGGGTGGATAGACCAGTCCCTTGCGTGCGTTCCAAGCCATATGGTTTTCCTGAATTGAGAAGACCAAGACATTCACAAATGCGTGCCTGAGCCGTCAACTGGACTTTGTGGCAGAGGGGGAAATGAGTCCCCCGACGCCCCGTATCTTACCGAGGTTGAGCGGTTTATGAAACTGGCATTTGTGAGCGCCTTGCAGGCAGGAGAACTAGCTCGCGGCATCAAGATAAGGGTCTTGGCTCATCTGTATGTGCGACTCAGCTTTTTGTCTTTCCATATACTCAAGAGCTCTCCGTTGCCGTCGATGTCGAGCCTCAACCCGCTGTTGAGCACGTTGAAAAAAAGCTAGAAGTCGTTCAGGATGACCATCGAGTTGCCGTTGGAGGCGGCGTCCGATTCGTTTCGCGCGTTTTGGTCCATATCCTTCAATCAGGATGTCGTCGTCAGCAGCCAAGAACTGCCGCCATGTCCCAGGGTCGCCTTGACGGCCGCATCGTCCAACTAACTGTCGGTCAATTCGAGCGGAGTCGTGAAGCTCAGTACAAATGACATGAAGACCACCAAGTTCCTCAACACCATCTCCTAGCTTTATGTCGGTACCGCGTCCTGCCATATTTGTTGAAACAGTAATCTGCCCGCGACCACCTGCTGCAGCAACTATCTCAGCCTCTGAGGCAACATTTCGTGCATTCAGAACCGTATGGGGTAGCCCTTCAGATGTCAGGATTTTGGAAAGATCTTCTGACTTATCGATTGAGCGTGTGCCAATCAATATGGGTCTTCCTGTCACGTAAACCTCTTTAATGTCATTAACGATCTCACGTAACTTTTCTTCATAATTTTTACACACCTTTGGCTCGAGGCGTTGGCGTATTGCAGGTCTGTTGGTTGGAACGATTGCAATTCCGACGTCGTAGGTGCGACCAATTTCACTCGCACTCGTCGCGATGGTTCCTGTCATGCCAGCCAGATTGGGCCACCTCGCGAAAAGATCTTGAATTGTTATTCGAGCGGCATGGCCACCCCGCCCAGTTTTTACTTCGAGCCCTTCTTTCGCCTCAACAGCCTGATGAAGTCCGTCTCGCCACGACCTTCCCTCAGCAATACGACCAGTAAATTCATCGATGATAACGATCTCTTGGCCGGGTTCATCCTGTTTGTCTCGAACGACGTAGTGTCGGTCGCGAATAAATGCAATCTTGGCTCGAAGCGCAAGTTCAACCGAGTCATAGAGCTCAAGCATGCTTACTGAATCGACAAGGCGAGGCCGTTTTGATGCTCGTACGGCACTGCGGCCGACACCGAGGAGTTCGGCTGATCTTTTTTGAGGGTCATACTCGTAGTGCATGTCAGGAACCATATCGTCGGCCAATTCACAAGCGAATTGAAACAGAGCTGCCTTGCGCTGCTCACGCTCTCCCATTTCTCCGTCAGGTGAAGAAATAATTAACGGCGTTCTCGCTTCATCAATCAAAACATTATCGGCTTCATCGACGAGGGCGAACCAGTATGGACGCTGGAGAAGCTTCGATTCGCCCGAACGAGCTTCTCCTGTAAGGGTGGCCCCAAGATTTACTCGGCCCTCCTTCAGTTCGCGTTGCATCAGCCGGTCTTTGAGGAAGTCGAAGCCAAATTCTTTTGCAGTGCCATAGGTGACATCCGTTGCATATGCTTTTCGACGAGCGTCAAAATCCATCTGAGACTCAACAATACCAACACTTAAACCGAGTGCTTTAAATATTGGTTCCATCCACTCGGCATCACGTTTCGCAAGATAGTCATTTACTGTTGCAAGGTGAGCACCCCGGCCAGACAGTGCATAAAGAACCAGCGGTAGCGTAGCGACAAGCGTTTTCCCTTCACCTGTCTGCATTTCTACGATTGATCCGTTAACGAGTGCGATTCCAGCCAGAAGTTGCACGTCATAATGTCGCATGCCAAGAGTGCGGCGACCAGCTTCACGAGTGGCCGCAAAAGTCTCAATAAGTAAGTCTTCAGTTGGTTCGCCAGCTCTCGCACGATAGGAGAGAGACCTTCCAAGTCGACGCAGCCTCGTGTCATCCAGCGCCTTCATGGTTTCTTCAAGGCTTTCAATGCGATCGACCATAGCATAGGTCGATGCATTAATCGATGAACGGAGTCGCTGTGGAAGTATTGGTTGCCAGTTCCAGAACATCAGAAATCTTCACGTTGATTTTCGAAACCCTCACGAACCATATGGTAACAGAGCACGCATTGCCAACGGCTGGAATTAGTGTCGCGGGTTGGTCGTTGAACTACCGTGTTGAACTCCCCTTGAATCCTGCTCTGCATTCAGCCCAAGAAAGAATGCTTAGAACACCTAATTCTAAGCATCTTGAGAAACAAAAGAATGAAGCTGTCACAAAGATAATTGAACGAACCTAGAGCCACCAGCTAAGAGGACTAGTATTTGGGCACAGGCGAAGGTGTTGCACGAGCGGGTGGAACGGCGTTGGGGTCAGAGAACGGCCACCAACTTCCATTTGTTGTTTGCTGTTGGGGAGCTTGCGGCGTCCCTTGGGGATATTGTCCCGTCCACGGTTGTGGCTGCCCTGCTGGGGGTTGTTGGTAGCCGGTAGGTGGAGGTGTGCCGTAGCCTGGGTTGTAAGTCGGGGGAGGTTGTTGCGTTGTGGCTGGTGGTGCAGGGGAACCATTCGATGGAGCAATCGGTGGTTGTCCAGTAGCTGGAGGAGTTCCGGCTGGTGGTTGACTTTGAGACCAATTCCATGCTGAACCGGTTGCTGCCGGTGGTGGCTGGGTTCCTGGTGCTACCGGCTGCGTCGGTGCGGCGGGTGGCGGATAGCCTGTGGGTGGTGGTGTTGCACCTTGCCACGTTGAAGCAGGCCCGGGCATTGGAGTTTGTGCGTAGGAAACTTGCGGTGCCCCAACCGGACCATACGGGCCTGGTTGGCCAATGGCACCCGTTGGTGGTGGTGGAACCATTGCGCCGTTATAAGTTGGTTGCGTTGGCGTTTGACATCCAGCCAGTGAGAGCAAAAGTGCTGCACCCAACGCGACGGTTGCAAATGTGAGGCAGGCACGATGGACTGTTGGACCTCTTTGTATTGCGTTCGGTGAGATGTCTTGTTCAGTCTTGGCAGCGATTGAATGGTTTGTGCGCTGCCGGAGTGTTTTGTGATATTTTTGCATGGCGGTTGAAAGCCCTTGGAGTGGCTAAGACCGAGTTAGTCAAATTTGAAGCTAACTACTCAGAAATTTGTGTGTGACAGTGCTATTTCAGGACAATACTATCTATGCTGTCTGAAGCCATAGCAGTTCTGCAGGAAAGCTGTCGAATCAAGCATCTGAAAACGATGCTCGTGGCATGACTTTGAACAACAGAAGTAGCCAAAGCCCGTAAGGCCCCTAGCTTCCGAAGAAATGCCAGTAGAAATATCCAACTTGGACAGTCGCGTACTCGATGGACTAGAGCAGGAGGCCCATCGTCTTGGGTTTTCACGGCTTGGCATCACGTCAGCAGAACCACCGCCACGGCAAGACAGGTTTGCTCAATGGCTCGATCAGGGGTTTGCCGGTGTCATGGAGAGCTGGTTACGGCGGCATCTCCCACTTCGCAGCAGTCCTGAGAGCTTGCTGCCCGGTACGCAAAGTGTGATCATGCTGGCTACCGACTACGAGGCGAAGACTGTCGATTCAAGGGAAAGCCCCAATCACGGACAGATTGCTCGATACGCTGTTGGACGTGACTATCACGATGTCTTGCGGTTCCGTTTGAATCAGCTTGGAACGTGGCTGGAACACACGATACCGGGTTGCAAAACCCGTGGCGTTGTCGATTCAGCACCATTGGCAGAACGAGAGTTTGCTGCCCGTGCCGGACTTGGCTGGTTTGGTAAGAACACCATGTTGATTGACCAGCGTGCAGGAAGCTATTTTTTTCTTTCAGGTCTTCTGGCAACAGTTGCACTTCCTACACATCAACCGATAGAGGTTGATCATTGTGGAACATGTACCGCCTGTCTCGATATCTGTCCGACAGGCGCTCTGCCTGAGCCTCGCGTTCTCGATGCGAACCGTTGCATCAGTGCTTTGACGATTGAAGATCGAGGACCTGTTGAGGATAGCCTCCGCTCGCATTTTGGGAACTGGATATTTGGTTGTGATCTATGCCAAGAGGTGTGCCCATGGAATAGGCATGCCCCAGGCACCGAAGATCCGGAACTTCAAGGCATAGAAAATGAAGAGATGCCGTCCCTCGTAGAACTCTTGCGTCTTGATGAGGTAGCTTTCCGCAAAAAGTTTCATGGTTCACCGATTCTTCGTGCCAAGCGAGTCGGGTTGTTGCGGTCAGCTGCTATTGCATTAGGAAATCATCCGTCAGCGAGCGGTGATGTTCCAGCCGGCCTGACGTCCTTGTATGGTGTCCTCCTGGACAAAGAGCCTGTTATTCGTGGTGCGGCGGCGTGGGCCCTCGGACAATGGCTTCGTTGTATGCCCGAGATCGCAACCCCGATTATTGAAGCTCTAGAAGCTCGACTCGAAGACGAGTGCGATGAAACCGTTCGCCAGGAGATTCTTTCGGGCATCGGTCAGAAAAAAGCAAAATGATGAGTCATCGCTGGGAGCGAAACGCTCAAGAAGCCGATACCGGCCGGTTGTTTGGGGTGACCTGGTGTGGTTCCCTGGCACTAGGGTGTGTGGGCCAGTAAAGCCCAGTGACCTACACTCATGATCGACATTCATCACCGCTCACACTTCGGGATGATCTTGCATTCTAGCTGAGCTGAGGGTGCGAAGAGGAGGCCGTCTCTGGTTCCCGCGGTGTGCATATTGGTGGAGTACGTATTGCACGATCTGATTATTTCTTTTTCTTCGGCTTGCGCTTCGTACTTTTGTACGGCTCGCCGTTCAGGTAGTCGATACGGCGTGTGATGATATCACCTGTGGTCGCTGGGTTGAGCATCGCTGCGTCGATTGGGTAGGCCGGCTGGTGGCAGTCTCGAAAATAGACGATTGAGTTCAACGCTTCGCCGGCTTCAACAGGGCTTGACGTTCGGTTAACGATATCGGCCAGTATCGGCTGTGGATTGATCGTGTTGATCAGGCCGAGGAACTCAGCAGCTCGGATTCGAACCACAAGAGAGCTGTCATGGATGAGTGGGGTGACTGCTTCCGAGAGACTGGTCGCTTTGATGCCGATTTCGCTGCATGTCATGGCTGCGGAGTACCGAAGCCAGACGTTGTCTGACTGAAGAGCGGCTGTGAGCTCGGTCTTCGCGGCTGCAAATGGCAGCAAGGCAAGGTCGTGAATGTCGGCCATTTTGGCGATTTCTGCTTTGTGTTTCTGCCCGAATCCGACCGGGTCGTCCATAATGCTGACCAGTTTGCTTTCCGGGTAGAAGCTCAGGTCGGGGAGTGCTCGAAGTTGCGTGGCCAGGCGGGTTCGCAGGTCTTTCAGAACGTTGGTATATCTGGGATCGCTTGCAAGGTTGTTGATTTCGTGTGGGTCAGCTTCGGTGTCGAAGAGTTGCTCGACTGGCTTGCTCTGGAAGAACTGCAGTTCTGGGCCGCTCAGTTTTCCGGCTTTGTAGAGGTCTCGCCATTCCGTGAATGCGAGCATGCGGTATCTGTAATTATTCTGCAGTCCGTCCGGCAGGAAAGGCTGGAAGTAGCGGATGTATTGGTACTTGCCTTTTCTGAGGGAGCGGATGAATTCATACTTTTCGTCGAAACGATCGGCGTAGCCAAAGCTCTCGTCGCGTGCATCAACTTCGCCCGCGGTTATGCCCTCGCCGAGGAATGGCATTCCGTCCATTTGCTCGGGCACTTTGACTCCGGCCAGGTTGAGCACTGTTGGGCCAAAGTCGATGAAACTGACAAAACCTTGGGCACGGGAGCCGTTTTTGCGATCGACAAGGTGCTGCCATTTTTCAGGCACGCGCACGACGAGCGGCACGTGCAGACCAGATTCGTAGATGTAACCTTTGCCTCGTGGCAGTACTCCACCGTGGTCGCCGAAGTAGAAGACGAATGTGTCATCGAGCAGACCGTCTTCTTTCAGTTTTGAAATTGTGGAGCCAACGATGTTGTCGATCACCGCCATGCGGTCGTGATAACGGGCATGCGTGTAGCGAAATTTTGCTGTGTCCGGAAAGTAGTCCGCCAGTTTTACTGACGCCGGATCGGTGGTTGTCTTTTCATTCTCGAAGACGTCCTGGCTAAAGTGCAGCGAGCTTTCATGCGACTGAGCGTGCGATTCCATGTGGAAGAACGGTTGCTCTGGACTCTTCCGTTTTCTCCAACTTGCTGTTCGCGAAGATTCGTCCCAGGCTTCTTTCGAGGGGGTCGCGTTGTAGTCTGTTTTGGAATTGTTTGATGTGTAGTAGCCGGCGTCTCGCAGAACTTCGGAGAACATACGTAGTCCGTGTGGAAGTGTCGCGATGGTATGTTTGCGATGAAACTGAGTGCCGATCCGCGGCCCTAGGCATCCAGTCGCCAGGGTCGACCGAGCGACTGAGCAGACCGGAGCGTTCGAAAACGCATGGTCGAAGGTGATTCCGTGAGAAGCCATTGCTTCAATATTTGGAGCGGGTGCTCCATCCTCGAAGAAATGCTTTAAGTAGTGGTGCGAATTGTCTTCGGACACGATCCAGACAACGTTTGGTCGATCGGCGGCATTAGATCGCTCAGTGAACCAAGGACTAAAGGTAATAATGGCAGCAAAGATTGCTGACCACAGTGGGGCGATGTGCGAGGTTGGTATGCTCATACCCTGAATCTACTGAGAAAGCCTTTGCCCGGTCAAACCGACTGATTGTGCCGGCCGGCCCTTTCTGAACGACCGCGTGTACCAGCGGCCGAAAGACACTTTTTTCATCGCAGGCCAGGTGCGTGTGCCGAATTGGTTTCAGGGTTCTTCCCACGGTCCAAGACCAATGATAGTACTGACCTCGAGCCTCGCTGGGTCGATCACTACATGTTTCACGCGACGTCGATTCCACGTGTATGTCAGATGCACGAGTCCGTCAGTTGTCTGGATCATCGCCGGATAGGAAAACTCACCGGAATCTTCCCGCTCAATAATCGCCGCCGCCCTCCATTGCAGGCCATCGTTGCTAATCGCGAGATGAAGTATGTTGCGTCTGCCCCAGCCGTCCTCGCGGCCTTCGCCGCTGAGATGGTTATAGAGTAAGAGATGACGCCCATCGGCGAGCGTGAGCGCTTCAATGCCCGAATTGTTATTTGGAAGATTCGATGCCTCGAGTTCGGTCCATGTCTGTCCCTGATCGCTGGAGAAGGCCTGTACAATCCGTTCTTCTTTCGAGCGAAACATTGCTTGTAAATGACCATTAGCCAGTTCAAGGAGCGTTGGCTGGATAACCTGAAATGGCTGCTCTACAGGCTCAAATCGTTGCCATGCCGTACCGAGTTCAGGCTGCTTGAGATCAAGCAGTCGCTCAAAGTGAAACCGCCAGTCATCATCATGCTCCGTCGACGACGGACAAAGCAAACTGCCATCCGGTAGCAGGAAGGGCTTTCCGCGTACCGGTCCATCGATGCCCTCGGGTAGTCGCCGGCGGTCGCGGAAGGAGCGACCACTATCGTAGCTCACCACTATTTCCCCCCACCAGCGAGACGGGTCTGGGCCAACCTTGAAGAAGAGCATCGTTGCCCCATCGCCTGGTGGTTGATAGAGCACCGGGTTCCAACAGGGATACCGCAGTCCGTCATGCTGAATTCCATTGGCCTGCTCTTGTGGTGTCGACCAGCTTCCACCGTCGTAGTAACTGGACCAGATACCGACATCAGGATTTTTTTCACGTGTGCCAGCAAACCAGGCGGCGACGAGTCCCCGCGGCGTCTCGCAGAGAGTTGAGGCATGGCACTGAGGAAAGTTTGCCTTCTCAAATACAAACTCCTCATGTACGAGGCCCGGAAATCTCGGGTTGCCAGCAGCCTTTGGCGAGCGAACCTGCAGTTCGTCGTGAGCATAATCAATGCAATCATCATGCTTGATGAAGTACAGCAAGCCGTTCTCTGCCCCGAGAACGAGATCAGGCTTGCCATCTTGATCGAAGTCGCAAGCCGTAGGACTGGTCGTGTGACTTGAGACATTACGACGGGCGAGGTTGCCGATTTTCTTGAGCACGACCTTTCCATTCCGATCTGCTACGTTGCGATACCACATGGCGTTCTCTGAATTCACAAGTAGATCGAGTCTGCCGTCACTGTCCCAGTCGACAACATCGAGCTTCACTCGGCCGCTGCGGCCTGCACTGCGTGCGTTGAGTCGGATGGAGTCGCCATCCTCATCAACAAAAATGCGTGGTTCCTCAGAGGCTCTGCTCTGGCAGGTGAGATAGCCCTCTTGATCAAGGATCACGAGGTCGAGCTGACTATCACCATCGAAGTCGGTAGCCAGCGGTGTAGTTCGCCACTGCGTCTGTAAATTCGTGGCTTCCGTCTGCCACCAGTACCAGACTGGTGGTCGCTCACGCGTCCAGAAGGGGAGTGGCTCTTCCTGGAGTCCCTCAGTGGTGTTGCGAAGTAGCTGGATACGCGGCCAGATCGAGTTGTAGAGAATGTCATCGCGACCGTCGCCATCCCAGTCGGCCACTGAAAGGGTTGTGTAGCCCCATTTCGCTTCTGCTGGCCCCTGGATGGACCCTGATGGTCCAGCCATCACGCGAAACGTGCGGCCGTCGACAGTGAGAAGCTCCGGCGCTGACCACTTTGTCCCTGTCCCATCCAGATTGGTGAATATCGCGATGTTGCCCGCGGTGTTGCCGCAGAGGAGATCTTCATCGCCATCCCTGTCCCAATCATGAGCATATGGTGTCGAGAGTGCTCCAAACTTGAGCTGGTCAGCGAGCTGCCGAAAGTAGACTGGCTGACGAAACAATGGTGTCCCATTCGAAGTACAAGTCACATTCTCAACGAAGGCTACCCGACCATCCTCGTCCCCTACGATAAGGTCAACGTCACCGTCAGCATCCCAATCGATGGCAGTGGGCGTGATCATCTGCAGATGCATTGAGAGTAGCAGTCCATCATCGGCAATGAGTTTGAAGCCTGAGCCGTATCGTGGCTCTTGCCGCGTACCCACGTTGCAGAAGTAAGTGAATCCGTCGAGAAACTCTCCGCAGATCAGGTCAAGGTCGCCGTCGCCATCGAAGTCTGCGAAGTTGGGACTCGGCCAGCCGTAGACATCAATCGGTGAACCGCCTGCAAGAATTTTCTGCGGGGTGTTGGTGAAAACTCCGCCGACGTTTTCTATCAGGTAAACCCATCCATGAAGTGGACCGTTTCGCCAGCGTCCTTTCCCGTCGTAGGCCTGGTCCCATCCGTAGTCACTCCAGTCGCCGATACCAACAACTAGATCTTGATCGCCATCGCCTTCCCAGTCGACATATCGCCACATCCGGCCACGCGTGTTTCCTGGATGAAAGCGTGCGTTGGGGTAGATCACTACCCCACCCTTATTCGCTGTTCCCGTCGTTCGAAAGTCTGGGTATGCGATGTTTTCACGGAGTACGCGCGGCTCGCCATCCACCATGCTCATCTGCACGTTTTGACCGGTCGGCCCAATACGTATCGCAGGATTGAATACAGGCATTGCAACAGCAGGGTCCTGCGACGGATTCTCAAAAAACCAGAGTCCGTTGGATGGCATATCAGGACAAGACACGACAAGGTCAAGGTCCCCGTCCCCGTCGAAATCCATTGGCAGCGGCCACGCCCAGAGCCCAACTCCCAGATCGACCTCCAGACCAGGATTGTTGTAGCAGAGTGGCCGGAGCTTCCACTTTTCTTCAGGGCCTGACGCAAATGAGGTGGAGGTCACAAGGACGGTTATCCCAATCAACACCACGTGACGATAACTCACCGCGTAACCCATTGCTTCGCTTCCTCCCTGGCAGACCTTCCGTGTGTCGAGCATGCTTCCGCCATTGCCAAGAGAGTATCCCGAGCGACGGGCTCTTGCTAGCAGTCCCCATCAGAAGCGTGTCGCTGGATACCTCCGCCCGTCTGACCGTACACAGGGCTGTTTGTGCCGGTCCATTCACTGCGAACTGCCCCCACGGGGGTGAACAAAAAAGAATACTGAAAAGCACCAGAAAGCGTGCCCGGCCACCATGGCAGTTCTACCGCCAACACGATTGAAAGTCTGTGCCATCACTGATGCATCGTGTGTTATCAGGTTGAATCTGGTAGCGCCTGCGGGTAGAGATTTTCTGCTGACGTGTCTCCGCACGAGCTTCTTCTCGGGGTTGATTGGAGGCAGCTGGCCGGAGCGGGCTCGCTTCGAGATGGAAGTTCGAACGGTTCGGTTTTGTCGTATCGTGGTGAACCATCATGCTCACTCTTCTACGGTCTCATCGATATCTTCTGAATGATCTCTGCCCGGTCCGTCCTGGCTGTAATGCTCCGATAAGACTGCCTGCCAGTCGTACGAGTTTTTCGCAGCAATAAACGCATTTCTGACAGTGAGTGAATCTGGGTGAAGTTTGGCGTACTTGATCGCAAATTTTCTCATTGTTCGGCTGGCGAGTTGTTCACCATGAAGCTCTACCGCTAACCGGAAGTGTTCCGAGAGCACATCTCGTTGTGATAGAATTCCTGGTGGCCGAATGCCCTCTGATGAATGCCCGTTAAGCAAGTCCTGTGTTTGCTTGAAGATCCAAGGATTGCCAATCGCACCCCGGGCTATTGTTACGCCATCGACACCAGTGTAAGCAAGCATGGACAGGCATGCTTGTGCCGAAAAAAGATCGCCTGACCCAAGCACAATTCGGTCACCTGCGTGACGTTTCACAGCGGCCAGAAAATCCCAATTGCTTGGGCCGTTGTACCGCTGCACAACGCTTCGACCATGCACAGTAATAGCTGAGACTCCACGAGAAAACGCACCATCGAAAATGGTGAAAAACTTGTCTTGGCTGTCTTGTGAGTCGTCAATGCCGCGACGCATTTTGAGGGTGACTGGAAGATGTGCTGGCACAGCTTCTCGAACACGAGAAACAATTTCGAGCGCCGTGTCCGGTGTACTCAGAAGGAAGCCACCGCGGCAGCGACCGAGGACTTTTTTGACAGGGCATCCAAAGTTGATGTCGATACAGTCAAAGCCTGCTTTTACAAGTCGACGCGCGGCTGGTGCAAAGTCGTCTGGGTTTGCGCCCATGAGTTGCCCACCGACAGGGTGCTCTTCATCAGCAATTGCAAGTCGGGATAGGTTTCTACGACTGGTTCCCACTTGTGCGAGGAACTGGTCAAGCATGACTTCACAAAGCGTGTATGAAGCTCCAAAGCGTCGAGCCATCACCCTCATCGGCAGATCGCTATATCCTGAGAGTGCCGCTTGGACAATCTGGGAATCAAGCGACAAGGAACCGATCTTGAGTTTTTGTTGCCGTGGTCGATTTTCTGGCGGGCTAAGAAGCATTGTTTTCATCTCAGAACAGGGCATAGATCAAACCAACTTTGTCCTTGTTCATGCATCCACGCATTGCTAGCAGCAGGGCCCCAGTCTCCTGGCTGATAGCTCGGGATCGGAGGCGTGGTGTCGCTGCCCCAGGCTTGTACAAATGGATCGATAATACCCCAGGACTTTTCAACTTCATCAGAGCGAGCAAAGAGGCTGGCGTCGCCCGTCATGCAGTCCAAAAGAAGTGGTTCGTACGCCTCCGGGAGCCTCCCCGAGAATTCACGAGAGTAACTGAATTCAAGATCAGTGAGCCTCAGTCGCATCCCATCTCCAGGTACCTTGGTGTGGAAGTGGAGCTGGATGCCTTCTGCCGGTTGGATTTGAATAACAAGGCGATTGGCTTCTCGTTGCGCTTGGGAGTTGTCACATGCAAAGAGTTCAAGTGGCGGCTGGCGGAAGCCAATGACAATTTGTGTCGTTCTACAACTCATTGCTTTCCCACTTCGGAGATAGAAGGGGACTCCTTGCCACCGCCAGTTGTCTATCTCGAGTCGCACTGCCCCAAAAGTTGCGGTGTTACTTCCGGGGCGCACCCCAGGCTCTTCTAGATAGCCCGAGTATTGCCCACGAATACTGGCATCAGCTACCTGCTCAAGTGTGAGAGGTCGAATCGCGTCAAGTACTTTCACCTTTTCATTACGGACGGCGTCGGCGTTGAAACGTACAGGCGCTTCCATAGCAGTGACCATCAGCAATTGCAGGAGGTGGTTTTGGAACATGTCACGGAGCACGCCGGCTGAGTCGTAGTAGCTGCCTCGTCGACCAACAGGTACTTCTTCTGCAACCGTAATCTGAACATGATCGATATAGCGGCGGTTCCAGATGGGCTCAAAGATTGTGTTCGCAAACCGCAGCGCGAGAATGTTCTGGACAGACTCTTTTCCAAGATAGTGATCTATACGGTAGACCTGAGATTCATCAAACACTGTGTGGATGTAGTTGTTCAGTGCCTGAGCGGTGGCGAGGTCAGTCCCGAATGGTTTTTCAATAACGACGCGACGAGCACCATGATCCTCGGAGGCCATGTTGAGATTGCCGATCGCAGCAATTGCAGGGGTGTAGAAACGCGGCGCGGTAGCAAGATAGTAGACCCGAGGAATCGGGGCTCCTTCTTCAAGGGAGCAAAGCCGCTGCTGGAGCTTTTCAAAATCTTCTGTGCTTTCGATATCACCAGGTTGATAGTGAATAATTGGCTCGAAGGCACTCCAAGCCTCTTGTGAAAATGGTTCTCCACCAGCATGTTGTTCTGTTGACTCGCGCAGGCTTGCTCTCCATTCGTTGTCAGACATTTTTGTCCGCGAAAATCCAATGATTTTCGTTTCTTTCGGCAGGAGCCCGGCCCGCATGAGGTTGTAC